>CAJWOI010000032.1 GCA_913044255.1 uncultured Alphaproteobacteria bacterium | reverse complement strand
TGCCGGCGGCCGCCACTACATTCCCTGCCACAACGGCTGTAGGCGCCACATAACCCTCCGCGTCGATGACCGGATAGGTACCTCGCAGGGAGTAGAGCGGCCCATTACCAGCGCCGAACGGGATAAACGACTTCATATCGAGCGGTGGCAGATCGACATCACATACAATGTGATTATTCCCGCCATCCAATAAAGCAGAGCGCAATTGATTGAGTTCGTTTAAAAATACCTCTCGTACAGGCCGCGCCGGATTTCCATCATAGAGCCAGCCTCCATCCAGTTTTTTACCTGGGGGGACTAACGCACCAGCTGCGATCACTGCGCCAGCGCCGACATAAGAATTATCCATTACCACCGCTGCATCTCCGAGGACACAATCGTCACAAATAGTGCAGGCGTGAACCAACGCAAAACGACCAACAACAATATTGCGACCCATTCTCGTGGGATAAAGGCCATCCGCTATGTGAACCGTAGCTCTATCAAGAAATCGACAACCATCTCCAACATCAAGAAAATTGCCATCACCACGCAGGGCGACCCAAGGACCCAAGGACACGTCCTTACCCAAATTAGCCCGCCCAATCACCGCCGCCCCCAACCCAAAACTGGCCTCAACCCAGTTTGGTACGGCACCTTTGAATGTGATAACCATCGGCGTCAAGAAAGCGCTCATTAGGTCTCTTTAGATCACCGGGTTTTCGCGATAAGTACCCCACAGACTTTTTAGTGTGCCAACAATTTCACCCATCGAAGCACGTGCTTTAACTAGCTTGATCGTAATGGGTAACAAATTTTTTGACTCATCTTCCGCCTGTATCGCCAATTCAGCCAACAAGGCCCGCACCTTTTCTTCGTCACGCTGTGCTCGAGTGCGACTTAAATTAGTGATTTGTCGCACCTCAGTGTCCGAGTCGTAGGGATGGAGTTCGATCTGAGGTTCACCTTCATCAGGCTCAATATATTTATTAACACCTATCACCGGCCTATCACCGTTCGCTTTACGGATAGCAAACTCATACGCCGAGTCAGCAATCTCCCGTTGAAACCAACCGTCCTCAATTGCCTTTATAGTGCCTCCCATAGAGTCAACTTTTTCAAGAATGACAAAAATCTCTCTCTCCATTTGGGTGGTCAAAGTTTCTACTAAATAAGAACCACCCAGCGGATCAACCACCGAGGTTATGTTCGTTTCGTCAGAGATCACCTGTTGGGTCCGAAGAGACAGACGCATCGCTTCTTCGCTAGGAATCGTGAATGCCTCATCCATACCATTCGTGTGCAAGCTTTGGGTGCCGCCCAGCACCGCCGCCAACGCCTGCAAAGCAGTTCGAACAACATTAACCATATACTGAGGTTTGGTAAGGGTGGCAGCGGCCGTCTGGGCATGGAACCGAAGCCGCATAGACTCCGGTTTCTTTGCTCCGAAACGGTGCCTCATAATTTTAGCATATACCCTGCGGAGAGCTCTAAACTTGGCTACTTCCTCAAAAAAATCCGCCTGACTAACGAAAAAAAATGACAACCTGGGCGCAAACTCATCAACATCCATTCCAGATCTTACGACCTCTTCTACATAAGCAATGGTATTCGCCATCGTGAAAGCAGCTTCTTGAACTGCGGTCGCGCCCGCCTCGGATATATGGTATCCAGAAATATTGATCGGATTGTAGCGCCTCATGTTCTGCGCACCAAAGGCAATGCAATCTCGCACCAACCGTACTGACGGCCGGATCGGAAAAATCCACTCCTTTTGAGCGATATATTCTTTGAGAATGTCTGCCTGGATCGTGCCGGACAACTCATTCAGATCATAACCTCGGCTCTCTGCAAGAGCTATGTACATTGAATACAAAATCCACGCTGAGGGATTGATAGTCATTGATACTGAAACTGAAGTCAGATCAATGCCCTCAAATAATGCTTCCATGTCGTCTAGCGTATCAAT
Organism: uncultured Alphaproteobacteria bacterium; assembly: GCA_913044255.1. Classification (GTDB taxonomy): domain Bacteria; phylum Pseudomonadota; class Alphaproteobacteria; order UBA7887; family UBA7887. The sequence continues at coordinate 11,896 of CAJWOI010000032.1, read as the reverse complement.
TGCAACGCCTTCTCGACCAACTTCGCCGTGCGCCATGGGATGATCCGAGTCATAACCCATTAATGTCGGCATATCAAAATCAGTGGACAATCCGGTCTGACCGCTTTTAAGTAGGAATTTATACCTTTTGTTCGTATCCGCCCCGGTGCCAAACCCTGCGATTTGACGCATAGTCCAGTTTCGACCTCGGTACATCGTGGGGTAAGCCCCACGCGTAAATGGATAACGCCCAGGCAATCCAATATCTTCCAACGGTGTATCGGCGGCATCCAGAGCACTGTAGGCGCGTTTTAATACCGTCCCCGAAGCCGTTTGGAACTCCTGCTTAGATTCTGGCTGCCGTTTCAAAAACTTTGCTAGCTCATCTTCTTCCCAAAGCGCGATGTTTCGCTCGAGTTCTTCCAACGCTACGCCCTCAACATGTTTTTCTGTTTTGGCGGCTTTCATCTTACTCATCCAAGTACATTCGTATTTATACTTGTAAGAAGTTCGGCGGCCGCACTATGCGGATCCACTTCCCGCGCAGCTACACGATCCAAAAGGGTTTTCATTTTATTTCCTTGCTCCACAGACAAGCCTTCCCTAACTGAATCTTCAGCAATTTTTAAAATACGATAGGCAGCAATACGCCGAATTCTCTTGCTCATATTACCCGATTCCTGCAGAAAGGCCCGGTGCTTATCAAGTGACGCCTGAAGATCTGTTACGCCATCATCGTTTTGGGCACTAACAGCAAGAACCGGTGTCACCCAAGCATTATCCGATACTACCGGCACTCCCGTGGAGAGCATTTGTGTGAGGTCTACGACGGTCTTGTTGGCGTCCCTTCGGTCCGCTTTGTTAACCACATGGATATCGGCGATCTCTAAAATGCCCGCCTTGATTGCCTGAACATCATCCCCCAGTCCGGGTGCTGAAACAACCACAGTCGAATGCGCGGCCTGAACGATATCAACTTCATCTTGGCCAACACCCACTGTTTCAATCAAGATGAGGTCAAAACCTGAAGCATCCAATATATCCACAGCATCAAGCGCCGCCCTGGCGAGGCCCCCCAATGCACCTCTCGTCGCCATACTCCGAATGAACACACCCGGATCATTCACAAGTTCAAGCATACGTATCCGATCACCGAGTATAGCGCCGCCTGAAAAAGGGCTGGACGGATCAATTGCTACTACTGCGACCGTGCGACCTTGCCGACGCACTGCATGGGCAAAAGATCGCACCAAAGTCGACTTCCCGCTTCCGGGAACGCCGGTGATGCCAATCACATGAGCCTGTCCTGCGTTTCGATAAATTCTGGCCAAGGTTCGACGACAGTCTGAGTGCCCGGCCTCCGCCCGGCTTATAAGACGCGCGATCGCCCGCCTATTACCAGCAAGCACCAGTTCCTCCAATTCATTTGTGGGAATCGGCATGTTCATGCATAAGGATGAAGCTGGTGATAGATCATTTGCTATGTTTTCGTCGCGCGATTTCCGTAAAAACTCCATGTGAGAGAGCTATGAATGGAACCTCACGAATTTTAGCACTGATACCGAATTCCTTACTCACGTAAAATATATTACCGGTACATCCCAAGATAAAACTCCGAATAACTGCCATTACGGTCGTTACCATATTTCTAGGTTAACTTCGCCCAATCGATGGACGTGCCCCCAGCCAAATTCTTAAGAGCGTCTAAAACTCCTACCACATCGTTCACAGGTTTATTAAATTTAAGTCGCCCTACTCGGCCGCCAGCCCGCAGATCACATCCCTCGGGGTCAACGCCTGTGAATTCCCAGTCATCGTCAATCCCAGCCAAAGTAATTCCTGAGCACAGCAATTTCATATCCAGGCTTCGGTCTTTAAAATTTTCAACAATTTGCACTTCAATGGCCGCAAACTCGCCGAATGAACTGTTTTGATATAGGAAGTCCGCGCCCGGTATCCAGTCAATCCGCCCGAAGCCGGCTACCTGATGCACTTTTATCACCTCCAAAGTATAAAAATTAAAGTCATCGAAATCCGCATATGCAGCAGCAGATGGATGTCTCGCAAGGTATCGCCTCCGATTGACCAGTTCGTTAGTCACCGCAGCTCGACCCATCACCGTGACACGTGCGCCGGTCAGACGATCCTCAAGACCATCCGTAGCATCAAACACCAGTGAAACTCGTGTGTCCTGTTTAAGGTTTTTGCTATGCTCGGCAAGATCAGAAAGCAGCATGATTGGCCTTCCTTCGTAATCACACGCTGTCATAACCAATGAACCATAGGGCCAGCCATTGTCAGTTTGTCCGGTCGACAGTACCGCGTTATCACATCCACGAACTAAAGTACGCGCAGCTGTGCCGATGGTAATTTTTTGGAGCGACAAGTTCATTCTGCCTTTCGTATTAAATGTTGCGGGTTTCGAACGCTGAAATCTATCGAAAACTAGTCAACCCGGCCAATCTAATATGCGAAATACAACTGAGAACCAAAACTTTCAAACTCGGAGAAAAGAGTTAGTGTTCAAATTACATGGCAAAAATGCCATATTCCAATAATAGGGGGCAGGAGAAGTGGTGCAGTGCCAGCAAAAATCGCCATAGTTGATGATGATCAAAATATACTAACGTCGATCGGTATCGCCCTTGAAAATGAGGGATTCGAGACCTGTAAGTACATAGATGGTGAACGGGCCTTGCGCGGAATTCAGGACAGTCCCGTTGACCTCATCGTGCTTGATATAAAGATGCCTCGCATGGATGGTATGGAGCTACTCTCGCGCCTCCGGCAAGAGTCAACTCTGCCTGTTATATTTCTCACATCAAAAGACGATGAAATTGACGAACTACTTGGCCTTAAAATGGGTGCAGATGATTATGTGACCAAACCGTTCTCCATCCGCTTGCTGATAGAACGTATCAGGGTACTACTAAGGCGCAGCGCCTTGTCTAACGCCAAAGGCGTTACGAAGGATCACTCAGAAGAGGTCATGTCGCGTGGTGAATTAATGCTCGACTCAGCCCGTCACATATGTACGTGGCGTGGAGAAGCTACCTCACTAACTGTCACCGAATTTTTAATTCTCAACTCGCTGGCAAAGCGCCCAGGTCACGTCCGTAGCAGAGACCAGCTTCTCGATGCAGCATATGACGAACAGACATATGTCGATGATCGCACTATCGACAGTCATATCAAGCGAATGCGCAAGAAATTCCGCATTATCGACCCACATTTTGATAGGATCGAAACTCTGTATGGAATCGGATACCGATTTAAAGAAGACGGATAACTCTTCCCAAAGAGAGGCACACGCTAGTGAGATGGCGAGGGACGTAAAGCCAACTAGGTTTCCTCCCAAGTCACTAGCAATTTCAAAACTTACTCTCCGGCTTCTTGCCATCAATATCCTTGCACTAGCAATTGTAGTTGGAGGTATTTTTTACCTCGACCAATATCAGACGGGTTTGCGAACTGAGCGGCTGGAGACGCTACAGACCGATGCAACCAATTATGCCGCAGCCCTCGCGGAGCGCGTAGTACGCCGTGACACTAACCTGCCGGATAACATCGAACCAGAATCGTCCGGCTCACAGGACTTTACATTCTTTATTGATCACAAACTGAGTCAGGAAATCTTGCTTCGACTTGTCCAGCAGCCAGTACAGCGTCGGGCCAGATTCTTTAATCCCAGCGGCAAGTTAATAGCTGATACGCGGTTTCCAATTGGTGGAGCAAAGGTACAACTCATCGAACTACCGCCTCCAGGGATGATTGGTCCTGCAGCACAATGGTTTGTTCAGATGAATCGCTGGGTGGATCGCCGACTAAATGCGAATTTACCACTCTACATCGAATATCCCGATCAAACCGCCAACCATTATTTAGAAGCTGGCAATGCACTCAGGGGTGACAGCACAAATAGTGTGCAACGCTTTGAAAACGGAAGCGCAATTCTGCTGGCTGCAGCGCCAATCCAACTCCAACCGCTCAAACACGTCATAGGTGCCTTACTATTAACCGCTGACACTGCTGACATAGACGCTCGAGTCCAGTCTGTACGTGGCGACATGTTGTTATTGTCGGGAATGGCATTTTTGATTACTGCCCTGTTGTCCATTTACCTAGCAAGATCCATTGCGCACCCTATCCGGCGTCTTGCAGCTAGCGCGGATCTCGTAACCCGCGACCTAGTGCAGGCCCCGAAAATTCCAGACCTGTCCACACGTCATGATGAGATCGGTGATTTGAGCATAGCTCTCCGCCACATGACCGAAACCATGCGGGAACGTATTGAGGCGGTTGAACGATTCGCTGCAGATGTCTCCCACGAGCTAAAGAATCCTTTGGCCAGCGCGCGTGCCGCTGCCGACACACTACGACGTGTTGATGACGAGCACACTCGCAACAAATTGGTCCAACTCTTGAACCAGGACATTCACAGAATGGATCGTTTGATTACGGATATTTCCACGGCGTCCCGCCTCGACGCCGAACTCGCACGAGGGATTGCCGAACCCATCGACGTCCAAATGATGCTCACTACGATGGTTGAATTTTACGGAACGAGTGCTGATTTAAGGGAAATACAAATAAAGTTTTTTTCGGAGTTCAAAAAGCCGCCCTTGGTTCTGGGAATTGAGGGCCAGTTAGCACAGGCCTTTCGTAGCCTCCTTGACAATGCCATTAGCTTTAGCCCGCCCTCCGGAACAGTGAATGTCTACCTGAATAGTGGCAGCAGTTTCGCCGAAGTCTTCATTGAGGATGAAGGCCCTGGCTTACCGCAAAACAGCATTGAGAGAGTGTTTGAGCGCTTCTATACTGAACGCCCACCAGAGGAAAATTTTGGAAATCACTCCGGATTAGGGCTAAACATTGCGAAACAAATCGTAGAGGCACATGGGGGGGACATTCGGGCCTCAAACCGAAAGCTAGGCGAAAACGAAGATGCTAATATATCCGGCGCGCGCTTTACCCTGAGACTTCCGATACTAAACAGAAAATAGCACTTCCACTTCTCTTATCCGGATACAGTATCGGGAGAACTTTTAATATCGATTTGTCGAACCCGTGTATCCGGATCAGGGCGCGCAATATCAATATGGAGCATGCCGTTTTCTAACCATGAACCAGAGACCTCAAGACCACTTGCCAGTAAAAAACTGCGCTGGAATTGTCGCTTGGCTATCCCGCGATGGAGGAAAGATTGCCCTTCTCGCTCTTGCTGGTGACCGGATATAGAGAGTCGATTCTCATCGACCGCTACACTTAGCTCCTCAATCAAAAATCCCGCAACGGCCAGAGAAATTCTGAAATGGCTCCCGTCGATTTGCTCTATGTTGTAGGGTGGGTAACCGTCGGATGGTACCTTGGCCATTTGCTCGAGCATACGCTCGAAGGGTTCGAAGCCGACCAGCATTGGGTTTCCGAATATCGGTGATCGTACCACTACAACGTCTCCCTAGACGAACGCGTCGCTTGTTATTGAATCGAGTCCTTGTAGTACTCGGTGAAACACCTTGGCCGTTCGAACGCGAGTTCAGGCAGCGCCCGCCGCGCTTTCAAGCGCCCAAGTCATAAGCAGGATTGAGAATAATACAATAGCTTCCTGGTCAGTCCCCTCGCACGACTCCCTCACGGCGTGGATCCGCCGCCCCCACCAAATCATCGCCCGCTACCATAATCGCGTGCAAACCACTGGTCATTTCGCGCAACACAACTTTGTGTCCTCGCTCTACCAGGTCTGCCTCAAGGTCCCCAGCCAGGCCCCCTACCTCAAGTTCTGTAACACCATTGCGGTTGCATAAGTTAGGGAACGCAATTGCATCATTGAGGTCTAGTTCCCAATCAAGCACACCAACCAAAGCCTTTGATACATAACAAATAATCCGCGACCCGCCAGGGGAACCAATCGCTAACGATGGGCGCCCCCCCGGTTCAAAGACCACCGTCGGCGCCATTGAGCTCCTTGGTCGTTTACCGGGTTCCACACGATTGGCTACCGGACGCCCATTCCTCTCAGAAGAAAAAGAAAAATCCGTCAACTGATTATTAAGTAAAAAACCACGCACCATTAATGCTGAACCAAACGCAAACTCAATGCTACTAGTCATTGACGCGACATTGCCGTACCGGTCAAAGACACTAATATGCGTAGTTGATGGGAATTCGATCGAATCATCGTCAGACAGTACACCTGCCTGCGCACCAGACGGCAAACCGGGAACAACCAGGTCGTTAGCACGGAACGTGTTTATTAGGGAAGCACGCCGGTCCAAATAGTTCTGATCTAGTAACCCTTCGACTGGCACTCTAACAAAGTCTGGATCCGCCACATACCGTGAACGATCGGCAAATGCCAAGCGACTAGCCTCCAAAAATAAATGCGCAGCGTCAACCGACCAAGGCTTCATCGAACCTAGGTCAAAGTTTGAAAGTAAGCCGAGGATCTGCAGGACAGCGATTCCGCCGGAGCTAGGTGGCCCCATGCCACATACGAGAAAGCCACGGTAGTCTAGGCATACAGGAGGCCTCACAAATGGCTGATAGTCAGCAATGTCCAACGCCGTTAAGCCTCCTGGGTTGATTCCCGCCAAGGCGACGGTCTCAGCAATATCCTGCGCAATCGGCCCACGATAAAATGTCTCAGCACCGCCGACCGCAAGTTCCCGCAAAGTTTGGGCAAAACTCTCATTGATAAGTTTAGTGCCTACTGCCTTTGGGAATCCATCAGGTGTTAAGAAATAGTTCGCTGTATTTTCAAATTGATTGAGAGTCGGGATCTTTGAAATAAGCGTATGTAAACGCGGGCTAATAGCAAACCCTTTTTCAGCGATGTCTATTGCCGGTGTAAATAATTGGCCCCAAGACAAACGCCCGTGGTTTTCATGGGCGAGCGATAGCATGCGCAACAACCCGGGAGCTCCAACTGAATTGCCTCCCACCAAAGCCGCAAGATAAGTAGGTACGGTGCCGTCCGAATGGAGAAACATACCGGGTTGTGCTGACGCAGGAGCTGTCTCACGTCCATCGTAGCTGATCAATTCCCGGGAGGCTGAATCAAAATAAAGCAAAAAAGCCCCGCCGCCCATCCCGGATGATTGGGGTTCCACTAAGTTCAACACCAATTGCGCAGCAATGGCAGCATCTAATGCGCTACCGCCGGACTGCAGGACAGTGGCACCAGCACTTGCGGCATGGCCATTTGCGGCGGCGATTAAATCCTGCCCCCCCTTTACTAATTCCTGTGAGGCGTACTCACCAGCAGGCTCGGGCGCTTCACGTTCAACAGCAGAAGCCACGCCAATCCCCACAATCCCAGAAACAATAAGGCAAAGAATATGTATACTCCATGATCTCAAAAGGATCGCAGCTGCAGCTACCATCATCTCACCACTTGAGTTGTCCCAACTACTTTAATTTAATATCAACGAGGTATTGGCGTAAATAGCGTCTCAAGCCACAACATTGCCCGCGTCCTCACTGGAAAGTAAAAATACGAAATCTTACAGTCTTGATTGACCTATCATCGACCCAGAATTAGTGTGCAGTTCTAAATAGAATCGGCTAGTCAATCATCTTTATTTTCGATCATGACAACAATCGTCCGAACTGTAGGCGACTTACGAAAACGGGTTGATAAATGGCATGGGCAGAGCCAGAAAGTGGCTCTCGTGCCGACTATGGGCTACTTGCACAACGCCCATATAGCGTTGATAGAAGCTGGAAAACAGATTTGCTCAAGGACCATTGTCAGTATCTTCGTAAACCCAAGACAATTTAGTCCAAAAGAGGATTTTGAAAAATATCCGCGTGACGAACAACGCGACGTTTCTTTGCTTGCCAAGCATGAAGTCGATCTTGCGTTTGTGCCCTCGCCCGAAGAAATATATCCGCTCAAATTTTCAACGGTGGTCTCCGTTCCAAGCTTGACACAGACGCTTTGCGCCAAGACACGGCCAAACCACTTCAGCGGGGTTGCTACTGTATGCGCCAAGTTATTTAACATATGCCGGCCCGACGTTGCTGTATTTGGAGAAAAAGACTATCAGCAACTCCAGATGATCCGACACCTGGTAAAAGATCTAAATATACCAACTGAAATATGTGGTGTGCCCACAGTTCGCGAAACTGACGGGTTGGCTATCTCATCAAGAAACGTTTACTTAAGCAGACAGGAAAGAGCCCGTGCCGCACAGATAAATGTCATACTTTCCGCTACTGCTACACGCCTAACTGAGGGCCATGCACCAGCCAAAGAGGTGGCCAATGCACTCGCGCAGCTAAACAAAAAAGTTGGCTACACCGTAGAATACGTAGAGTTATGCGACGCTGAAACCCTAGCTCCAATCACTGAACTGAACACGCCCGCGCGCCTGTTGACGGCCATAATTATCAACAAGACCCGACTAATAGATAATTGGCCAGTGATGCCGCGAACTATCTAGCGTAGGAGCATGAATTGATCGCGCTTCACGGCGGTGAGCCGGCTGCCTTACCTTTCAGAGTAGCGAAAATGTGCCGCCATAAGCGAGAGAAATGCCAAGGAATACGCCGAGAATGTCATCGCCCTAAATGTTTTTATCTTCACCAAGAGTCAAAAAACAACCGTCAATGAGCCATTTACCATCCGTCTGACGTTCCATGGGATAATGCCCAACGTAAATATCACCAACCGTATCGACAAACATTACTTTCTGCACCCAAATACCGCTTACATTCACTAGGTCTAAAAACTCGAACTCCCTAGGCGAATAGACAACGGGGTAGTTGTGCTTCACCATTGAAAAAAACCGTTCGGGATTTCCAAACTTTGCCTGAATACCAGGAGAAGCATACGAATACGCTTGGGCCGCATGCCCACGTCTGAAAGCCTCTAACTGGAGGGAGATAATGCCGCGAATCTCGAGCCCGTCCGCTATATCCAAATCAACCGTGTCGGCAATAGTTGCTGACGGGGCCAAACACTCCCTAACCATAAAAAAGGCGGTGACAAGGCAAACAGCACGCCACCACGTCGCAAAACCCGCTCTATACTGAATTACACTCATATGCCCAACGAACGCCAACGAAAACTCAGGTGGACTTACCGAATATAGACCCGAACCTCATTACTAAAGGCATTATCGCTAGTTGATGAACTGAGATTTAGACGGCCTGCCGGAAGACCCATAGCAATCAGTGAGCGCATGACCTTCTCCGCGCTCTTTTTTGCCGCACCGCTGCTTATCGCAACATTACTCGGTGCACCCTGATTAGGAGTGACAGCAACAACATCAAATAGCGCCGTTGGCCGGTGTTCAATCGCCTGGCTAACGGCGTTGTAAAGGGCCTGCTGATAATCAACATCGGGGCGATCAAAGCGGATAACAACCAAGGGCGGTCGCATCCCGTCGCCGCCAGAGGTGGCCTGTGTCTCATTGAAGCCAGGGTCAGGATGGGCCCGCCGAACCGCTTCACTAAATGCAAAACTACTGAGATTCGGACCAAAAGCTTCTCCGTTACTGATCGCCAAGGCAAGACCGGTCAAATTGCGACGTTCTCCGGTCGCGTAATTATTTTGTCGAGCGATGGTCTCGTTGACCTCATTCAAAAGACGTTCAATTGACACAACTGTACGACCAACATCGTCCTCAAGGACCGACAGTTGGCGGTGGTCCTCATCAACTGCTCCCTGAATACCGAATGCCGCGCGCGTCGCTTCAACCAAATAATTGGCAAGTGCTGAATTAGACGCGATCCTATTAGAAAGCTCGTTCAACCTAGATGTGTCTTGGAACACCCGGTCAAGCTCGGACTGTGCGCTCTTCCATTGGCTATTCAGCACCGGGTTTCCAGGCGTAGTGCCAATCTGAAGACGGGCACTAATGGCCGCCACTACCGCATGATACCGCTGTGAATTCTGTGTCGTCGTGTTGAGCAGTTGTTGAAACTCATTGTTCTGGCTGCCTAACGTCCCCTTAAGCACGTTCAGCTCACCGCCTAGCGTTATGACCTTGCGGCCCACATAGGTGCCGGTGGCAGGGCCGCTCTCGACCGGCCGCGTCGGCAAAGGAACAACCTGGGGCGCCCCCGGACCCGCCTGAACAAGCGTATTCTCGGAATGCGCTGCCACAGCCGATTCCTCAGCCATGGAGGCTGCAGGGAGCGGCGCTGGGGTTGCCACCCTAGCGGCAGTCCTAATTGTTGGTTCGGGGTCCTCGCTCAGAACTGGCCACAGCCCTTCCTCAACAACGGAGCACCCGCCCACCAAAACCACCGTGCCAATTACGGCAAAGAGCTTTGTTTTCTTCGCCATCGTTTCCGCTTGTCCTCTTCTTTCTGGACTGGGGTTTGCCGAAACAATCGGCGAAAACAGCAACAAAACTAAAACATGCCTTCGCCGCACATGCCAACCGATCTTACATAATGGCCTAAACCGCTACAAGCCGGTTTTCCCATGGATCTCGAAAAGAAATCATTTAAACCGTTTGTCCAAGAAAGACCCCGAGCTTGCTGCGAAACGAGTACTTGAGTAATTTGGCCCGATCACGTAACCGCTGCCCTACAGGCGGCCTTGCGTGACAGGCGCCCGTAGCTCAGTTGGATTAGAGCACTTGACTACGAATCAAGGGGTCGGGGGTTCGAGTCCTCCCGGGCGCGCCAACTGGTTTGGCAGTAACCGCGCGCCTCCAACCATAGTCCCGGCAGTATCTCAGATTTTTTGTGACGGCCACGAAGGGGCTTGTCATGCCCTCGCGGCGTTTCTACGATTAGAGATTAGTATGTTCGGGTTCACCCACGGGAAAGGTTTTTCAAATGGCCATGACAGCGACAACCCTGACCGACCACGGTGCAAAGGGATATTTCGTTGCGAAAAAAGCAACACCCAGCTACGTCAAAGGACGGCGGGACTTTTTTAAATATCGGGACCTCGGTGTCACAGCTGCGAGCGGTGGGGTCATGCGGGCACAAGTGACTGAAGGGTCAGCAGGCATGACCAGGCCTACCGGGTGGCACTACCATGTTTGTGACGGCCAGTTCGTATACATGCTTAGCGGGTGGGTGGATCTCGCTTTTCCAAATGGAGAAACTGTGAGAATTGAAGAGGGCGACTCTCTTTTCATTCCGGGTGGCCTACCACACAACGAGATTGCGACCTCGGATACCTTAGAATTGATTGAAGTTTCAGTGCCGGCAGATATGGGAACTGAAAGTTGCGATCCACCGGACGGTGGCCCAGCAAATGGCTGATAGCACTGGCTATTCCGAGGGTCAGTCCAGACCGATAACGTTCAGACTACAAAATTGGGGCGGGCGGCCCTGATCGCACTCGGGGTTATTTTACGCCCCTCTAAGTCATCAAGCATTCTTGATCACCGCACCGGTGCCGTAACCCAAAATGCGCAAACTCCCGTCGGCCTCTCTTGACGATACGCTTCAGCAAGCGCTTTGGTTGAACCAAGGTGCGTGAACAACGGCACCTCTTGCGAATAAAGATCGCCTCGGCTGCTTACGCCGGACCAACGCCAGTTAAAAAGTGATACACAGAGAATATGGTGCAACGATCAGCAACAGAGCAATTTCAAGTGCAGGGAGCAAGTCATTTTCTGAAGCGCCTGCGGCGTCTTCACACAATTATAGCGGATGCTTCAGACCGCGCTGAGCAGAATCACGAATTGCCTTTAGAGCTTTTGAAAGTTTTGCATCAAAACTCCCTTTTCCAACTCCTGTTGCCAAAACCGTTTGGAGGCTTTGAAATAGACCCTGCTGGGTTTTGTCAAATCATCGAAGGCGTGGCCAAAATTGATGCCAGCACGGCATGGTGCCTCTGCCAAGCCAATGGGTGTGCAATGGCCGCTGCCTTCGTTCCGGATCAAGTGGCAAAGGATATATGGCTGGGAAATAAACCAGGAGTACTCGCCTGGGGCCCGGGCAAGGG
>CAJWOI010000031.1 GCA_913044255.1 uncultured Alphaproteobacteria bacterium | reverse complement strand
CAGCAATTGTTCCATAACCAAATTTTTGGTGGAATATGCGGCTTCCGATCTGGAATGTGCCAGACGGATAGTTTTTTTCGGCGAGTGTCTGCTCCGTTGTACTTTGATGGTGCATTGCGTAGCGTCCCCAGCTGCTGCGTCTGCGTCCCAGGTCAGGTCTTTGGATATTTTTAAAATCAACAGCCGGTTCAACGAGTTGTGAGGAGGTATTGATCTCGCTTGAGCGAGTAATGTGTCCCTCGGGGAGCTCATTAATGAATCTCGATGGCAATTGCGAGCTCCATTTTCCAAATAAATTGCGATTTGCAGCATAGGAGACCGCAGCAGTATGGCGTGCGCGTGTTAGTCCGACATAGGCGAGGCGTCGTTCCTCTTCGAGGGCATTCGAACCGCCTTCATCAAGTGCACGTTGATGGGGGAACAACCCTTCTTCCCAGCCCGGCAGATAAACGGAGTCAAATTCCAAGCCTTTGGCGCCGTGGAGCGTCATGATATTGATCATATCTCCATCCACGGTTTCCGCATTGTCCATAACCAAGCTAATGTGTTCGAGAAAGCTGTTGAGGGAGTCAAATTCATCCAGTGCACCTACGAGTTCATTAAGGTTTTCAAGACGTCCAGGGGCTTGAACGGATCGGTCGTTTTGCCACATCTCTGTGTACCCTGAGTCATCTAATATGGTCTGCGTTAGAGATGGGAGATCCTCAACATCCGCGAGATTTCGCCAACGATCAAAGTCGTTAATTAATTTTTTCAATCCAGCACGAGCAGTACCATGCAACTCATCGGAGTCTATTAAATCACGGGCGGCGGACATCAAGGAGCATCTACTAACACGTGACACAACGTGCAATTTTTGAAGGCTGGCAACGCCGATTCCTCGTTTTGGCCGACCGATAATCCGCTCAAACGCCAGATCATCATCTTCTTGAGCGATTACACGAAGATATGCGATCGCATCTCGAATCTCGAGGCGTTCATAAAATCGCATTACGCCAATTACCCGGTATGGCAAACCGACTTGGATAAATCTCTCTTCAAACGGGCGGGTTTGATGTCCGGCCCGGACCAACACCGCAATGGTGTTCAATCTCTGGCCTCGGCCTCGTTCAGTTTCGATATGTTCACCAATTACTCTCGCTTCGGATTCTCCGTCCCACAGCCCAAACACAGCAACTTTCCCGCCGTCGTTTGATTCAGTCCAGAGCGTTTTACCCAGGCGACCCCGATTGTGTGCTATTAGGTCGGAGGCCGCACCGAGTATATGTGCTGTAGACCGATAGTTTCGTTCCAGTCGAATTACTTGTGCGCCTGGAAAATCTTTCTCGAAACGCAAAATATTACCCACTTCCGCACCGCGCCAAGCGTATATCGATTGGTCGTCATCACCGACGCAACAAATGTTTTTATGGCCCTGCGCAAGGAGCCGAAGCCATAGATATTGTGCAACGTTGGTGTCCTGATATTCATCTACCAAGATAAAACGGAAACGACTCTGATATTCTCGCAAAACGTCTTTGTTCTTGGAAAAAAGTGTCAGGTTGTGCATCAAGAGATCACCGAAATCAGCTGCATTAAGCGATTGTAGTCGCTCCTGATAGCCGTGATAAAGCTCTCGAATGCGGCCATTGGCAAAATCTGAACCATCAGCATCCGCGATTTGGTGGGGACCTATTCCACGGTCTTTCCAGCGGTTTACGATTGCACCGAAGGCTCGGGCCGGCCAACGTTTTTCGTCAACATCGTGTGCTTCCAACACCCTTTTCGAGAGCCTCAGTTGATCGTCGGTGTCCAAAATTGTGAAGTTAGATTTAAGCCCAACCAGCTCGGCATGGTTTCGCAGTAGTCGCGCTGCTATTGAATGAAAGGTGCCTATATGCCATCCCTCGACGGGTCCATCGACCAGTCGTTCTACCCTGTCTTTCATTTCTCGTGCAGCCTTATTGGTGAAGGTCACGGTCAGTGTTTCTCCGGGGTGAGCATGTCCGCTGTGAAGTATGTGAGCTAGGCGTGTCGTTAATACCCGAGTTTTACCGGTGCCTGCCCCCGCCAAAACTAAAACCGGTCCTTCCACTGCTTTTACTGCCGCACGTTGATCTTTGTTGAGCTCGGACAAATAGGTGTTAGCGTCCGTCGTTTTGTCGTAGAGCCTCGGTTCGGGGGGTTGTGCAGCTAAGTCAAAGGGATCATTCATGTGCAGCAGATCTAAGATAAGTTAAATTTTATGCCGCTTATAAATACGGAGTTGTGATCAAATTCGCATCCCACAATCGCGGCGCGTCGAATCAGTTCGTTTCGATTCATCGTCTTTATGTCCAATGCCCTTAGGCCTTCGTCCCTTGTATCACGTACTTCGGTAAAACGTAGCGTGGCATTCTCTAACTCTAAACTATGCTGGTTGTTTTGTTTTGTTTTGATGGGGATTTGGAGTACCTCTGCCCAGCGCTCCACTAAAGTTCTTGGGGCCTTGCTTTGGATCTCAGCAGCCAAAAGTTGAGAAACTATGTTTGTCTGGACAAACTTTTCCCAGGAGTCGCCGGCCGGAGTCCAGGGGCCATCAGACTGATTCCCCCTTTCGTCTGCACCCGTCTCCATTATGGCACCTCCGGTATCTTTTGGGTGCATTTGGATCGAGTTGAATGACCCATGTTTTATTTCGTTAATGATGCGTACGTCGAGTTGTTGCATGCGGTGTTTCCGGCGTTCCACGTCGTCACACTGCATAATCACCATGTATCCTCCGGCGCCGCCACGCCGTTTTATATAGCGCTCGGCCGTGGTTCCTTCCCGAAATGGAGCAACAACTTCGAGAAAATTATTACCGATGGGCAATAATGCGTTGTGCAATCCGTATTTCTCAACACCTGGATCATGGAAACAGGTTTTAAGTCCTAGTACGGATTCTAACTGTGCTACCGGTTTGGTCAGCTCTGGCGCAACGAGACAGATTTGACGGAGTCTTAACATCTTTTGCTTCCCCCACCATTTTTGGCCATTTGGCTTTATCTAAGTAATGGGCAGGAGGCGATGCCAACCACTACCGCAAGTAGTGACAGGACTAATTTGTCATTGCGTACAAGGTGTCCCCATAAGCGAATTGGGAGTGTGACCCCCTCGCGCCATGGGACCATTACTAGGCGTCACCCGTCTCCGCCGTAAATTGTTGATCCGCCGTCTACAACGATTGTTTGACCAGTGATGAAACTACCAGCTTTGGCTGCTAGCATGACTGCAACGCCACCAACCTCCTCTGGCTCTCCGATACGATGCAGTGCATAATTCTTTACAGCCCTGTCATATATTTCCGGATTTTCCCATAAGGCACGCGCGAAATTTGTCCGAATAATTGCCGGATTAATACAATTGGCCCGAATGTTGTTCCTTCCCCATTCAACGGCGAGGTTGCGGGCAAGTGCTACGTCGGCTGCTTTCGAAAGGCCATATGTTCCAAGTTTTGCACTTCCTATTAACGCCGCAACCGAGGATACGATGATTATGGAACCGCCACCTAATTCGATCATCTGCGGTATCACCATACTTGTTAGCCACACATTACTCTTAACATTAGTGTTCATAGTCTTATCGTAGGCATCATCTGGGATTTCGCTGAGAGAGCCATAAAAGGGATTCACAGCAGCGTTGCAAACTAGAATATCAATTTTGCCCCACTCATTTATGGTTTTATCAACAAGATTTTGAAGTTGCTCTTTGTGAGAACAATGGCAGGGTATGACGATCGCATCCCCTCCGTTGGCCCTGATCCCTTCGGCTACCGTCTCGCACTTTTCTGCCTTTCGGCTGGAAATTACGACTTTGGCTCCGTGCGCTGCCATAGCTTCGGCAGTGGCCCTGCCAATACCCAGGCTTGAGCCCGTCACGATGGCGACTTTCCCGGTCAAGTCGAAAAGGTCTGACATTATTTACCCCTCATAGTCACTTGATTTCTTGTGGCCCGTGCTCATCCATGCACAGTCGCAGCAAATCGTTCGAGATGATGATCCGTGTTGCCAAATAAAGTATCAATCATGGTGAGACGCTTGAAGTAATGACTCACGGCTAACTCATCGGTCATTCCCATTCCGCCATGCAATTGCACGGCTTCCTGCCCAACCAGTCGACCTGCCTGACCAATATGCGATTTTGCTGCTGAAACGGCGCGAACGCGAGCGGCCCGTGGTTTGTTGAGCGAAAGGGTTGCCACGAACATCATGGTGCGTGCTTCCTGACAGGCGACAAACATGTCGACCGAACGGTGCTGCAAAGCCTGGAATTTTCCAAGCTTTAAGCCAAATTGCTCACGGGTTTTGAGGTATTCAAGCGTTTGTTCTTGAAGCGAGTCCATGACACCAACGGCTTCCGCACATACGGCAGCGGTGGCACCATCCACCACGCTTTCAATACCTGCGAAAGAGCCCCCTTCTTTGCCAAGCATTGTCTCAGGGCCTACTACGACATCGCTCAAAGTAATTTCTGCGGCGCGCAGGCCGTCAACGGTTCTATAGCTACGCCGCGCTACGCCTTTGGCCTCTGCATCAACAAGAAATAGTGATATCCCATCTTCATCTCGTTGATTGCCGGAAGTTCGGGCTGACACGATTAGTTGGTTTGCACTATCTCCGCTAAACACGACGGCCTTATGTCCTGAAATGCGGTACCCACTGCCATCTGTACGGGCCGTGGTAAGTATGTCGGAAAGGGTAAACCGCGATTGTGCTTCGACATGGGCGAAAGAGAGCAGTTTTTCGCCTCGGACCACGGGGGGAATGATTGCCGTTTTTTGTTCTTTATCACCTAGTGTTTCGACTAACGCCGCTCCCAGTAGGATAGTGCTAATGAATGGCTCTACGACAAGGCCACGCCCGAACGCTTCCATCAGTACCATTACCTCGACTGGGCCGCCACCAAGACCACCACTGTCGTCAGAGAATGGTATTGCGAGCCAGCCAAGCTCTGCAAAAGTTTCCCAATTTTTGCGTCCATAGCCATCTTCTGAGGCTATTAGGGTTCGCCGAGCGTCGAGCCCGTATCGCTCCGCGACGAACCGGTCGACGCTGTCTTTGAGCAATTTTTGTTCATCAGAAAGTGAAAAGTTCACCGCTTTCCTCTACTTTGTGAGTTTATCGGGGTCTATAACCCAAGCACCATTTTGGAAATAATGTTTTTTTGTATTTCGTTTGACCCAGCGTAGATCGAAGACTTGCGCCAGTTAAAATATTCCGGGGCCAAAGTTGCGGCGTAATCCGGCCCTATGGGCTCTTCGTTCCAGCCTGCATCAAATGAGTCAGGCACAAACGGATTGGCATAATATCCGATTGCTTCAATCAAAAGTTCGCTAATCTTTTGTTGCATCTCACTGCCGCGGATTTTCAGTAAGTTAACCTCCGTACCCGGAACTCTGCCTTGGTTTGCTGCTGATACTGCTCGCAATTCTGTATATTCCAGCGCAATTAGATCAATTTCAGCCCTGGAAATTTTGTCCCGGAACCGTGGCTCTTCAATTAATGCCTGCCCGTTCGATTGTTCAGCTCGGGCTATTTCTTTCAGTCGGTTTAGTTGTCGTTTCTGAGATCCAATTGCGGCAATACCGGCGCGCTCATGCTTCAGCAAGAACTTCGCATAAGTCCACCCCTTATTTTCTTCGCCGACCAAGTTTGTAATGGGGACACGCACGTCTTCAAAAAAAACCTGATTGACCTCATGTCCGCCATCCATGGTGATTATCGGACGTACGTCGATGCCGGGGCCGTGCATATTGATGAGCAAAAACGATATGCCTTCCTGGTTTTTTGCATTTGTATCAGTACGCACCAGACAAAATATCATGTCCGCCCAGTGAGCACTTGTAGTCCATATCTTAGAACCGTTCACAACGTACTCATCTCCGTCACGCACCGCGCGTGTTTTCAGAGAAGCGAGATCTGAGCCAGACCCTGGCTCGGAGTAGCCCTGGCACCAAACATCTTCGCAGGAAAGAATTCGCGGCAAGTAATGCGCTTTCTGAGTGTCGTTGCCAAACTCCATTATTACTGGCCCGACCATGTTGACACCAAATGGCAACACCCGAGGGGAACCAGCAAGTCCTACTTCTTCATCGAAAATGTGACATTGCAGCGGTGTCCACCCTGTTCCTCCCAACTCAACGGGCCAATTTGGGGCCACCCAGCCGCGTCCATACAAAATCTTATGCCACGCCATATAATCTTCTTTTGTTAGTTTCTGCCGCGCATCGATTTTGGCTTTAATCGTTGAGGGTGTGTTGTCACTGAGGAAATTTTGGACCTCCTCACGGAAGGCTTGGTCAGCGTCACTGTATTCAAGGTTCATTACGGCCTCTATTTGGCGATTACGGGGCAGAATTCGCTAACCCCCGCAACCTGTCCTTTTGTTATTTCGTTTATGTAGTCCTCGCACGCTGTGCGCAAGTCAAACTTGTGCGCATAACCGGTTGACGTCCTGAATTTCTCGCCGCTCGCGGTCGGATAATCAGTTTTTGAGTTTATGGGTTTTACCCTGAGTTTGCTGCCAGGACGAATTCCCTCGATAATTTCTGCGAATGCGGTCGCCGTCGATGAGTATGCCGTTAGGTTGTAGATTAGGTCTAATTGAGATGTGTGATTAGTAAGATGGAGAAATGCGCGTGCTGCATCTTTTACGTACATTAGATCCATTGCCTCCGCTGGTGCTTCAACCTCAGCCGCCTCATTTTTTGCTGCAGCTTCAAATAAGAGTTTGATTTTACTTGCTACACCTTGGTACCAAAGTCCCGGGCCAAATATTAAGGGGAGCCGAAGGCCGGTCAAAGTAAGACCTTCCGTTTCTCGGAAGAAACGTGCAATGTCCTCAGCGAGAACTTTCGTTAATCCATAAAATGTTTCTGGTCGACGATCAGAATCGTCATAAGCTATGCCATTTGGGTACAGTGTGGCTCTACCGAATACAGCGAGGGTGCTTGCCCAAAAAACCCGCTGTACATTTTTCCTTGAACAGGCGGTCAGTAAATTGTGAAAGCCACCGACATTGACTTTGAGAGCTGAGATCTGGTCAGCAGAGGCTGATGCCAACAAGCCCTGGCCAGTTTCTCCGTAGGCCGCCAATCCCACCACTACGTCGGGGCGTGTCTTGGCAAGAGCCTGATCAATGTCATTGTAATTTGCGATATCTCCTTCGTGGAAGGAAATATGGGATAGGTCGGAAGCCGTTAAGCACGGTTTAGGCGAGGTTCCAAAGACGGTCACCTTTGCTCCAGCTTCGATGTGCGCCCGGACGACATGAGCTCCCACAAAACCGCTGCCCCCGGTTATAAAAACTTTACGCATGTAACTTCAATTCACCCTGTATTTTTCGATTGCATCCCAATCCAGTTCGATTCCTAGACCTGGCCCGCTGGGTACAGTCAGATGCCCGTCGATGCAGCGTATAGGCGTTTTTATAATTTCGTCGCGAAGAGCATTTTCGCCCTGGTCATATTCGAGTTGCACCGGGTACGGCACGTTATCCGTGTGCGGCCACGGCGATTGTGCTGAAGTGAAGTGTAATGCCGCTGCGAGTCCGACCGCTCCGCCCCAGACATGAGGTGAGAGCCGGGTGTGGGCAAGTTTTGCCAATGTGGATATCTCCCGAGCTACACTTAATCCTCCACAAAGCGTTAAATCTGGTTGCCATATATCTGCACCATTAATATCCATCAATCTCTTAAATTCATGCGCGGTGTAGAGCGCTTCACCAGTTGCGATCGCGATGGATGAGCGTGGGCGGAGAACAGCGTATCCATTGTAGTCGGTTGGCGGTAACGGCTCTTCGTAAAAATGGATATCATAACTGGCGATGCGCCGAATACTTAGAAGTGCGATATCTGTCGTGTAGTTGCCGTTAACGTCTACCATCAACTTGATTTTTGGTCCCAGTGCTCGACGTGCGGTCGCTACACGCTCCTCATCATTCTCTGGTCCACGTCCTATCTTTATTTTTACCCCATTGAATCCTTGGTCGCGGAGCGCTTTTAATTGGTCGACGAGCTTGTGTTTTGGGTGAACTGCAAAGTAACCATCTGAGGCGTAAACTGGCACCCGTCTTTCATTCAAACCACCAAGCAACTTGTACATTGGAACATTTGTGTGTTTGCCAATAACGTCATGTATTGCAATGTCGATTCCACCAAGACAGGAAGTCAGGGTGTTTTGTCGCCCTAGGTGATAGCGTTGCGAATAAAAATATGTCGCAATCTGATTATGATCGTAGATATCTCGATTAAGGAAATAGGGCCTTAATACGTCCAGCGCCGCGGTCACCATTGCGCATGGTCCCCAAGCTTCTCCGATTCCAGTTATCCCGCCGTCAGTTTCTAAGATGATTAGTGTGGCGTTTCGGACCGAAGTCAGGCCTCGGGCCATGCCATAGGCACGTGTCTCCCCCAGATGATGTTCCAGTCCAATTGCCGTAATATCTGTTATTGCGGGCATCTCATTCCCCGTTGGTGACACCACGCAGTATATGGCTCGATGTGCTCAAGGGCTATCGCATCTTGGTGGCTCGGCAATTCAATATTTGGCATTTTGGGGTGCTGAGAGCAAGGAATACCCTATCAGTTCCACTTTACTGGTGGTCCACCGATAAACCACAGCTAGGCACAGGATGATTTTGAATGCTGACTAGCTTGACGTGTTGGCCTATCTCCTTGATGTTGCCGGTCCACCGACAATGACGACGAGTTATAAAGTCTATGAAATTTTCTGGCACAGATACTTATGTCGCTACTGAAGATCTTATGGTAGCGGTCAATGCGGCGATACGTCTTGAGCGACCTCTCTTGGTAAAAGGGGAGCCGGGAACCGGCAAAACGATGCTTGCGGAAGAGGTGTCTAAGGCTTTGAAACGTGATCTTTTGCGCTGGCACATCAAATCCACAACCAAAGCTCAACAAGGTCTGTACGAGTATGATGCAGTTGCTCGCCTGCGGGATGGGCAACTTGGGGAAGAGCGAGCTACCGAAATTTCGAATTACATATCGCGTGGTATGCTGTGGGAAGCATTTGAGAGTGATGATGCTCCGGTTTTATTAATCGACGAAATTGATAAGGCGGATATCGAGTTCCCAAATGACCTTCTGCTAGAGCTCGATCGTATGGAATTTTACGTGTACGAAACCAAGCAGCACATTAAGGCGCAGGTCCGCCCGATCGTAGTAATTACTTCAAATAATGAGAAGGACTTGCCTGACGCCTTTTTGCGACGTTGTTTTTTTCACTACATCCAGTTTCCAGACCAAGAGACAATGGGTCAAATTGTCGAGGTTCATTTTCCCAAAATAAAAAAACGCTTGTTGAGTCGGGCCTTACAGGCTTTTTACGATGTCCGTGAGACTCCAGGTCTAAAAAAACGACCATCGACTTCGGAATTGATAGACTGGATCAAGTTGTTATTAGTAGAGGATGTTGACCCAGAGGTACTGCGAACCAAAGATACCGCTAAGGTCATTCCCCCACTTTACGGCGCGTTGTTGAAGAACGAGCAAGACGTACACCTATTTGAACGGTTGGCGTTTTTGTCGCGAAGACAAGGAAATTGATAGCGGGTTCTACGCTTTATCTGAGCCAAATATGGGAAATTATGTAAATTGTCCTTATTAAGTTGGGTGAAGTATCGGAGATGTTTACAGAATTCTTTTTAAAACTTCGAGAAGCAAATATACCGGCAACGTTGCGGGAGTATCTAACGCTGTTAGAGGCGCTGGATGAAGATGTTGCCAATACAGGTATCGATGAATTTTACTATTTGAGCCGTAGCGCTTTGGTGAAAGATGAACGCAACTTCGATAAGTTTGATCGTGTTTTTGGCGAATACTTTAAAGGCGTAGAAGCTCTTGGTGAAGCTTTGTTTTCGGAGATTCCTGAGGAATGGCTGCGACAGGAGATTGAGAAGGTACTGAGCCCTGAAGAACGCGCGCAGCTCGATAAGATGGGTTGGGAAAAATTAATGGAGACCTTGCGTGATCGGTTGGCCGAACAACAGGGACGCCATCAGGGTGGTTCCAAGTGGATAGGTACTGGAGGCACGTCGCCATTCGGTGCTTACGGAGATCATCCGGAGGGAATTCGTATTGGCCAACGCGATGGTAGGCGCGGAAGCGCGGTCAAGGTATGGGACAAGCGCGAATACAAAAATTTCGATGACTCTGTAGTCATTGGTACACGCAACATCAAGGTCGCATTGCGCCGTTTGCGACAGTTCGTACGGGATGGTGCCGATACAGAGCTTGATCTGGACCATACGATACATGCTACTGCGGATAATGGAGGATGGCTCGACGTTCGTATGCGGCCCGAACGACATAACAAGATTAAAGTCCTTTTGTTGATGGATGTTGGTGGCTCCATGAATGTGCACGTTAAGACTTGCGAAGAACTTTTTTCTGCTGCCCGCAGCGAATTTAAGGACCTTGAATACTTTTACTTTCATAATTGTGTTTATGAGGGCCTGTGGAAGGACAATGATCGACGTCATACTGAACGTATGGCAACGTGGGACGTGATACATACGTACCCGGCCGACTACAAATTAATTTTTGTGGGTGACGCGACTATGAGTCCGTATGAGGTTGCTTATCCTGGTGGCAGCGTTGAGCATTGGAATGAGGAACCTGGTGGTGTTTGGATGAATCGTCTTCTCAACGTATATTCATCCGCGATCTGGCTAAACCCCGAACCAAAAACTAATTGGGTGTATGCCCAGTCTAATCGTATGATTCAGGAATTGCTCGGCGAGCGAATGTATCCACTAACATTGGCGGGACTGGAGACAGGAATGAAATACCTGGCACGCTAGTCCCAAAGCCCAAGACCATCTGGTAATCAATTCAACCCCAACAAGAACTAAATAGGGACGGAAAAGGGTGTTACGTTAAAGCGCCGGAGGATTATTCAGGGCCGGTGCTATCCGCAACTTGTTTTTAGTATGGTTTTTTGTCTTATTTTATGCGAGCTCCAGGGAGGAAATATTGGCTAGATGGTTGCATTGCATCCTTGCAGGTCCCGTAAAATTTCGAATTATGCTTGAGCGGTAATTTGACCTATTCAGCCAAATATGGGAGCAATCTTACTTTGTTCCTTGTTGGTGCGATGGTGCCGCTAGTTTAGGGAATCTCTGCCGTGACACGTCTCGTAGACATTGGTATTCGAATCGAACTTGTTTCCATGTACCCGTATTTCCATGACATATCTATCTCCCTTTATGAACGTCGGGGTAACGACGGCAGTTATGAATTCCAAGTCCATAGCTATGCCGGTCGCGATGGAGTTGATCAGTGTTTGCAGCATGTTGCGGCTGCAATGGCCGTGCTAGGCGGCATGAGTCCGGTAGTAGGTGACAATACTTGTGTTCGTTTCACGTGTGGGAGACGACATAGGAAGGCTTGTAAGCGAATTTTTCTCGAGGCTTGCAAGGTTGCGCTAGGTACGGAGACAGAAGCTCGGATGATGTCTGTCTTCGACAAGAAAACCGAGCGCACTATTAGTGTAGAAGGAATGGGGCACGGCGCGTATCAAATAGATGCTGACGGAGAAGAAGAAGGCCGCGCACGGCGTGTCACTGCCATCGCTGGCGGTTTTGTTAAACTAGCTGAGATGGACTATGTCGACAGCAGTGAACAAGCAGTGGTATTCAGTTGCAAGGAAGAGCACAATTCGCTGATGGGCCTGCTGTTGCGTCGAGCGCTTAACGTTCGCGCGGCGATGCGGGAGCAAGATGATTCAGCTGGGCGCGGTCTGCTTGCAGCACCTAGCGCCCAACAGCAATGACGTCAGAATCATAGAAAGAGACAGGAAGATGGATAACGTTCAAGTGCAGACAATGACAAGCCGTGAACGGGTGCTCGCTGGACTGCGTCGTGACCCCGTTGACAGGACCCCGGTCTGTAATCCGACTTCTGTAGCAACTGTCGAGCTGATGGACCTCGTAGATGCCTACTTCCCGGAAGCCAACCGAGATCCTAGAATGATGGCGCGCCTAGCGGCTACTGGATATACCGAGCTTGGTTTTGACAGCATCATGCCGGTTTTCTCGATCATTCAGGAATCTTCGGCCCTTGGCTGCAAAATGCAGTGGGAGCAGAAAGATAATTGGCCGACTGTGCGCATGCGTGAACCAATATGGCGCGATGTAGATGATATCCGCATCCCTAATGACTTTTTGACCCATCCTGATATTGCATGCGTGATCGAGGCAATAAAATTACTGAAAATGGAGTTTGGGGATGAGGTGGCGATTATTGGGAAAACAATGGGGCCTTGGACCCTTGGTTATCACTGTTTTGGTGTAGAGCCATTTCTGCTGATGTCCTTGGATGATCCGGGGAAGACAAAATTAGCGCTGGAGCGAATGAAAGAGGCAACAATTCAGTTTGGAGTTGCTCAAATTGAAGCAGGCGCTGACGCGCTGACCGTACCTGACCACGCGACAGGGGATCTCGTGAGCGGGGAGTATTATGATCGGTATCTTAAGGATATGCATGCAGAGTTCGTTGATCTTATTCCAGCACCGCTGATTTTGCATATTTGCGGACGTACAGTTGATCGCATGAATTCAATTGCTGAGACGGGTATGGCTGCTTTTCACTTCGATTCAAAAAATAAGCCGCAGGAATCTATGGATATCATCCGAGATCGAATCTCTCTCATTGGCAACATCAATAATCCTGAGACTTTATATGCTAAAGGACCAGAAGCGGTGCGGGAAGAAGTGTGTGCCAACCTTGAGGCTGGCGTGCATATGGTTGGTCCAGAATGCGCAATACCACTGCAGACATCGATTGAAAATTTGCTTGCAATTCCTCGTGCTGTGCGCGACTGGCATGCGGGCCACGCTGACAATTAAATTTACATAGCGACATAGAAAAATAATGGCTGAGCTAACAGATATTGTTAACGAAACAATACGCCGTGAAATAGAAGAATACATTGAACGGCCCGATGAAGTTGAGCGCAATGTTGGGTTGTTTGCACGTATCCGTCCTCTAATGCAGGAAATCTCCGCGGCATTGATTGAGGGCGACGATGGGACGGTGGACCGGTTAACGAAGCAAGCGCTTGATGAGGATATCGATGCACTCGAGATAATGGATGATGGTCTTATTGCCGGTATGGGTATTGTAGGGATTAAGTTTCGCGATAACTTTATATATGTGCCGGAGGTGCTTGCCTGTGCGCGTGCGATGAAGGCGGGAATGACGTATATCGAACCAATTTTGTCTGCTTCCGGTGTTGAGCCGTTAGCCACGGTTGTGATGGGGACGGTCAAAGGTGATCTGCATGATATTGGTAAAAATTTATGCATTATGATGCTGCGAGGATCTGGTTTTTCTGTGGTTGATCTTGGGGTGGATACCTCGGATGATGAGTTCATTGATGCGGTTGAAGAACACAAGGCGCCAATTCTTGGTATGTCTGCGTTGCTCACAACAACCATGCCGAATATGGGAAAAACTATCGAGGCCTTCATAGACGCGGATTTGCGTGAGGACGTAAAGATTATGGTCGGTGGTGCGCCAGTTACTCAGGAATTTGCCGATGATATGGGTGCTGATGCATATGGTAAAGATGCACTCGACTGCGTAGCGGTCGCGAAAGGTTTTGTGAGTGTCCAAGCCTGATCGACCGGTCAAGGACAATCCAATGCCCAAGATTGATCCAGCGGCCTATCGCCAACGAATTGATCGTATGACCGAGATTTTTTCCGATATGGCTGGACGTGCAGAAGAACTTTCAAAGTTCCGCTGCCCTTATCGCGATCGACTCGATCGCTGCACTGGAAAATTTAGATGCCGCAATCAAGTAGCGTCGCCAGGTGAAAACATGACCACCTGTAGCCACGATGGACAGTTCGATTATCGAAGCG
>CAJWOI010000030.1 GCA_913044255.1 uncultured Alphaproteobacteria bacterium | reverse complement strand
AACAACCCTACCGGGATCGATATAAAGGGGCCAAGGGACACTCTACCATTTCATCCCTACTACACGATTAAGGATTTGTTTGGTACGAGCGTGTTTCTCATCGTCTTAATGGCATTCGTGTTTTATGCACCAAATTATTTGGGACATCCCGACAATTATATAAAGGCAAACCCGCTGGTTACACCGGCACATATTGTGCCAGAGTGGTATTTTTTGCCCTTTTACGCCATTCTCCGTGCTGTTCCCGATATTTGGTTTGTAGAGGCAAAGTTGGCTGGGGTAATAGCAATGTTTACTTCAATTTTGATTTTGTTTGCTTTGCCCTGGTTAGACAGCTCTCCCATACGAAGTGCGCGCTATCGACCCTGGTACAGGCAAATTTTCTGGTTCCTAGTAGTCGATGTAATTGTACTCGGTGTGGCTGGCTCCAAACCTCCTGAAGGGATGTGGCTCATCCTAGGCCGCGTTGCCACCGCTTACTATTTCATCCATTTCTTGATCCTGATGCCACTAGTGGGCCGGATCGAACCGGCCAAACCTCTACCCGCGAGCATTGATGCACCAGTCCTTCGCACGGGTTCGACGCCTGTTTCGGAAATAACGAGTAAAGAAACGTGACAAACACACGCTCTTTTGTCATCGCCGCAGGATTTGCTGCCGTAACAGCGATCAGTAATATTGGCGGTGTAAAAGCGGCCGGTGACGTCAACAGCCTGACCGCACAACCTTGGTCATTTAAAGGCATTTTTGGAACGTTTGATAACGCAGAGGTTCAACGTGGACTTCAAGTTTATTTAGAGGTCTGTTCGAGCTGCCATGGACTTGGCTATATCGCGTTTCGAAACTTAGCCGAAATCGGTTATGACGAAGACCAGATCAAAGCAATAGCGGGGCAATATGAGGTTGAAGACGGTCCGAACAATGATGGAGAAATGTTCACGCGCACAGCACAGCCATCCGATTATTTCGTCGACCCATTTGCTAATGAGAAAGAGGCCGCCGCTATGAATAATGGCGCCATACCACCCGATCTCTCACTTATTTGTAAGGCTCGGCCAGGGGGTGCAGACTATATATACGGCCTTCTCAGTGGGTATGACGAAGAAGGCGAACACGAAGTGCCAGATGGTCTGTACTACAACGCACATTTTCCGGGTGGGGAAATTGCTATGCCTCAACCTTTGTATGGCGATGACGTTGAATATTCTGACGGCACGGCGGCCACCGTCGAGCAAGAGTCGCGCGATGTAACCGCGTTCCTTTCCTGGGCTGCAGAACCCACATTAGGTGCGCGTAAAAAACTAGGCATGAAAGTGCTATTATTCTTGGTCGTCCTATCCGCACTTCTTTTTGCAAGTAAGCGTAAAATTTGGCGTGAGATACATTAAAACGGTAAAACTCTGGTGTTGTTGCCTACAGGCCGCCTTAGTGGGCGACCTTTTCATTTACGCAGGAGAGAAATATGCGAGGGTTGAAGGGCAAAATTGCGCTCATTACGGGCGCCGCATCCGGTATTGGTCAGGCGATTGCCGCACGGCTTGGAGAAGAGGGTTGTAAGGTTGGAATTCTCGATCTTGATGGCGAAGGCGCAGAAAATGTTGCCGAGGAAATTCGCAAAACTGGCGGGGATGCCTACGCAACCACCTGTGATATTTCAGATTATGAAGCAGTTGAAGCAGCCGTTTCCAAAATTGAAAGCGACACTGGTCCAAGCGATATACTTGTTAACAACGCCGGTTGGGATATAGCTTCACGTTTTCTCGATACGGAGCCAGCTTTTTGGGACAAGATCATTAATGTTAACTATAAAGGTCCACTCAATATGTGCCACGTGGTAGTTCCCAAGATGGTTGAACACGGTTACGGAAGAGTGGTCAATATTTCATCAGATGCGGGGCGAGTGGGTTCATCAGGAGAAGCGGTTTATGCTGGCTGCAAAGGAGCCGTGATAGCGTTTGGAAAAACGCTTGCTCGCGAATTAGCTCGACGCGGAGTCACAGTGAATACAATTTGCCCCGGTCCGACAGACACGCCGTTGCTTCGAGGTGTCGACCCCACCGGAAAACTGCAAGACGCCCTGAAACATGCAATCCCTATGCGGCGACTAGGGGAACCGGCGGATTATCCCGGTATTGTGGCATTTTTGGCTTCAGAAGACGCTGATTACATTACAGGTCAGGTACTTAGCGTTTCCGGCGGCCTTACCATGCATGGCTAATCGAGAGAAAATCGAGGCCATTCCTGCCAATTTATGGGTGCCACAAACCAAGTAGTGGTATGAAATCCGATGCGCCGGCCACATTTTCAGCGGTAAATTTTGTTCTTCGTTCCCGATAGTGGATGTATTATTTTAATATTTAGTGTGGACCAATAATTATTTGCAGGGCAATAATATAGGGAAATACTTTCTGGGAGGAGACTATTATGTTCAACAGACAAGAAAATTCGAGTGGGGAGGACGCTGTGTCCTCACCTAGCGGCAGTCCAGCCAGACCAACATCTTCCTTGGGTAGCCAGACAGAATCATCTGTAATAAGTGCAGGATTGAAAATCGTAGGGAATTTGCAAAGTGAAGCAGATGTCGTGATTAGTGGCACGGTCGAGGGAGACATTAATAGCCGCAGCTTAACCGTTAGTGAGGGCGCCACAGTTGTGGGAACCATAGAAAGTACATCGGTCGAGGTTCGGGGAAGGGTTGACGGCCAAGTTAATGCTTCCTCTGTAAAAGTTGCTCGTGGTGGCCACGTAAATGGCGATATCCTTTATGAAACTCTTACCATCGACGAAGGTGCAGTTGTCGAAGGTCAAGTACGCCGAAACCAAGGCGGTACGCGCGCCAATAAACCAAATGTTTCAACATTGACACCAATAGATGGAGAAGCGAAAAAAAAAGAACGTAATAGTGAAATGAAAATTGGTTGATATCTGCAGTGTTTGCGCAACTTAAAATATGGTGATGAAGACGAACCGTTTGGCTATGCATTTACCCGGGATTGGGATTGGTGGGACCACCGAGTCATCTGGGATCGGAACGAATAAGAAACGCGCTGCACTCGTAGAACGCAGGTTGACCGTTGTTGGTATAATCACCGCGCCCAAATCGGAACTGATTATTGAAGGCAGTGTCGAAGGCGTGGTGACTGCATATCGCGTTTTCATATCCGAGACTGGGTGTGTTATCGGTGATATAAAGGCAGATTTAGTCGAGGTAGCAGGCGAAGTACGCGGCCGTATCGAAGCAAAAGCGGTGGCCTTAAAAGCTAGCGCACGTGTGGATGCGACAATTTATCACCACACATTGACCATTGAACGCGGCGCCGTGGTCGGCGGCCTGCGGCCCTGGCGACCCGAAGGATACTGGAGTCCTCCCGGCAAACAAGGCTCCGATCAAGAGCAGACACGGCAACCTTACGGCTTCAAGCAGCTTCACCAAATTCAAAAGATTTTAAAGTACTAGTCAGAGCGGAAATTCCCTGTTCCAGCAGCTCGGGTAACGTTCAACGGAACGACACCTGTACCTCTCCTAACCCGCCGAAACTAGCCAAAACACTGTTTCCAGGTGCCGCGAAAATCGGCGCCGTTACCGTGTTTCCCGTGGTCACTATTTCACCTGAGCGAATGCTGTGACCCCGCGCACTGCAGGAATTGGCTAACCAAACCAAAGCATTCAACGGGTCATCTAGAGCATTAGCGCCGACCCCATCCGTAACAAACTTTCCGTCAACCTCCGCAGTTACCGGAATTTTGGGACGGTCGACGGTCCGCCAATTAGCAATTTCCGGCCCAATAATGAATGCGGCATGCACGCCATTATCTGCGACAGTCGGCAAAATCCCAATTGGCCAACCTACAGCATATCGACAGTCGACAATTTCAATCGCCGGATACATTTGTTCTACAGCGTCAACGATGTCTTCAGTTCCATACGGGGATTTCCTGGGGACAAGGTCTCTTCCGAATCGAAAAGCAATTTCAGGCTCAACGATAGGAGCGAAAAACATCTCAAAATTTACCAGCGCCGGGCTGTTAAATGTCGTGGCCGCCATCATACGTCCATAGAAAGGTTCGTCGGTACTAGACATTTCCTGCGCCATTTTGCTGGTGCAACCGATTTTCCATCCGACGGAATTTTCACCCAGCTTGTCGACCAATGCATCTTGAATTTTGTACGCTTGCTCTACGGATTGAAGTTCGATATCTCCATCGTAAGCTAGACGCGAGTGTCGAACATGCAGCAGTTCCTCCACCACAGCTTGAATCGAATCATCGTGCATTTTGGTTCCCTCCGACAACCGGATTGCTTTTCTGCCAGCGGTCACTCGAACACATACCTCCCTCTAGTATGTAGTATGTGCCGAAAGCGAGAAGAAGTCGAACATCGAACAGCAACTAGTTTCCCTGGATATTTAGTCAATTTGACCGTCTGCTTAGAATAGTGACTGAGATTTCAAAGATTAGTTTCTACTTGGATCCCTATATACAGACCTTTAAAATCGCGTACCCTGCATTAGTCTTATAAATGCCCTTCCTGGTTTGGACACATATTTAATGGCGAACCGATCAAGTTCTCCCAAACTTCCTGGTGTTAACCTCGCTGAATGGCAGTCGCGCCAGCGGCTGGCCGGTGCCTACCGGATTTTGGATCACTTAGGCTGGACGGAGACTATATACGGGCACATTACTTTAAGGGTCCCTGGGACAGACACGCATTTTCTGATCAACCCGTACGGTCTTCGTTACGACGAGGTGAGAGCCTCCAATCTCATCAAAATTGACCTCGATGGAAACGTTATCGGGGAAAGCAATTATCCGGTGAATCGGGCGGGATTCGTAATCCATAGCGCCATCCATAGCGCCCGCCAAGATGTTCACTGTGTACTTCATACCCATACCGTGGCAGGCATGGCGGTTGCAGCACAGCGTGATGGCCTGTTGCCGGTAAGTATGCCTGCGACTGGTTTCCACGGGAGAATCGCGTACCATGATTATGAAGGACCTAGTTTGGATCTCGACGAACGCGAACGCTTGATCACCAATCTCGGGAATAAAAATGCAATGGTACTGCGCACACACGGCCTGCTAACGTGTGGAAACACAATAGAGGAGGCGTTCATTCTAATGTTTCGACTTCAGCGCGCCTGTGAAATACAGGTTGCGGCGCAGGTTAATAACGGTGATTTGGTGATTCCATCTGCAGAAGTATGCGAACGCGCTGCTCTCTTAACGGACGAGTTCTTGACCTGCCATGACGGACAGCCGGCGGGCAAGCTAGAATTTGATTCATATCTTCGCCTTATCGACGACAAAGACCCAACGTATCAAACTTAAATTACTAGTTAGAGGTGGTTGGTCGTGTGACCAACCCATCTTCATCCACCGTTACACCGTACATACGTTCAGCAGATTCTCGGGTTACGAGGCCATCGCGAAGATCTATCTCAATAAGATCAGTGTCGCGCTCAACTGGAGACCCATAACCGCCACCACCGGGCATTTCAAGGACAAGACGTTCATTGCCGGGGATCGGCGTGCGACCTTTCGGTGGAACCAATTTCCCCGACTTCAGGCTAACTCTGCCGCAAGAACCAGCGGAACCTCCGGCTCGCCCACGCGGAGCATGATCCACTCGATCAAACATGGAAGACAGCGCAAAAGGTGCGCCCTCTGCGTTACTGATTTCCATAACTTGCCCGAGACCGCCACGGAATCGACCCGCGCCACCAGAATCAGTTCTATATTCTTTGCGCCACACTCGGACCGGCGCAATGGACTCATTAATTTCTACCGGAGTGTTACGAACGCCTGACGGGTACGACGTAGCAGACAAACCGTCTTTATCAGGACGTGCCCCAGTGCCGCCATTGTGAAACATGGTTACCGTGAACGGGGTAGCATTGCTAAAGCCTCCGCCACTGATCCCATGCCCACCATAAAGGACAAAATTCCAAAGGCAGGATGTGCCCTCAGCTGGGGCACGATTGGGGATAGCTTGATCCAGACAACCGAGCATCACATCTGGCAGCATCTGACCAATTGCATGGCGAGCAGCTACCGCACATGGTGGTGGAGCGTTCAGTATTGAGCCCAGCGGAGCGTTTACTCGCACGGGCCCGAGAGACCCCGCATTATTTGGTACCATCGGACCCACTAAACATCTAACACCAAATGAGGCGTATGCTTGCGTATATGGCAGAGGTACGTTGATGCCGTATTCCGATACCAGCGATGTACCGGTAAAATCCACGTCGATGCCATTGCTTCCGATAGTCATGGCCGCCACCAGATCCACTTCATTCTCGTAACCATCAATTCTCATCGAGTGCCGATACGTACCAAAAGGCAATTTTTGAATTTCCTCAAGCATCGCCGTAGCCGAACGTTCAAGGATCAAATCCGACAGAGAGTCGATTTCATCTAATTCAAATTCGTTCATCATTTCCTGAAGGCGGCGCAATCCTGTTTCGTTACAGGCCGCCAATGAAAAGAAATCACCCTCCAACAATAGGGGCTCTCTCACATTTGCACGCACAATATCGAGCAAGGTTTTATTCATCTCACCCCGCTTCGCAAGCGGCAATATCGGCAAATAGATACCTTCCTCATAAACCTGCCGTCCATCTGGCCCGAAGCCCAGTCCTCCGACATCCACCACGTGGCAAGTAGATGCGAATAGGGCGACAGCCCTGCCATCCCGAAAAGCCGGAGTGACGACGGTGAAATCATGCAAATGCCCGGTTGCCAGCCAAGGATCATTGGTTATGTAAACGTCGCCCTCTTCCATCTGCTTAAGCGGATACTTGGCAATAAAATGACCCACCGACGCCGCCATAGCGTTCACATGACCTGGCGTACCTGTTACCGCCTGCGCTATCATCCTGCCCTTGAGATCAAACACGCCAGCAGACAAATCTCCCGCCTCGCGTACCGTATTCGAGAAAGCCGTTCTAATGAGAGTTTGTGCTTGCTCCTCTACGGTAGCAATCATCCGATCCCACATAATCTGATGTCTTAACGATAATAATTTGCTGTCCTGGGCCATCAATGTAGATGTAGTCACTAACCTGTTTCTCGCCGGTTGAGGATAATATAACCGACTGAGTTTATGTTGGCGTCGAAGTGCCGAGGTACAACAGTGGTTGTTTCGTTTTCAACAATCAATGCTGGTCCCTTAATCTCCATTCCTGGTTTTAATTTTGCGCGAACATAGACTGAGTAGTCACCTGCCTTCCCGCTTGCCGTGTCGATAACCTTGCGAACACTATTGGCTGACGGCGTCACCAGCAGCTTGGGCTCAGGAGCACGCTTCGGCAATTCAATAGGACGCGACACCGTGACCGTCCAATTCAGAATCTCGACGTCAATTCCAGGTATTATACGGCCATATTGCTGCTGATAGGACTGATCAAAACTTTTTTGCAATAATTTTATATCTGCCGGCCTTAAGGGCCGTATCGGCACTTGAACACTAATTTCGTGACCTTGGCCGGCGTAGCGCATATCGGCCGTACGACGCTCTGTAAGCTCTCCCTTAGTAATCCCAAGGCGGACTACCCGCCGTGCTTCGGCCTGCATATCCGAAATCATTTCATTGACGGCTCTCAATTCAAAATCGTTCAAACGCGTAAAACGACTACGTACCACCTCATAAGAAATAGGAGCACGGAGAAAACCAATGGCCGATCCTACCCCCGCATCAGTAGGCACTATCACCTGATCCAAACCCAATTTTTCTGCCATCCGCGCAGCATGCAAAGGTGCCGCACCGCCAAAGGCTATCATTGCCCGGCCCGTCATGTCCTTACCACGCTCCACCGCGTGGACTCTTGCGGCGTTGGCCATGTTCTCGTTTACAATCTCAACCACCATGCAAGCCGATTCGACATCATCAATCTCCAACGAAGCACCGATATTTTTTGAGAGCACTTCAGATGATTTATCAGGCAGAAGACGAATCGTACCGCCTGCAAAATATTTTGGATTTACGCGCCCGAGCTGCACATCAGCATCGGTCACGGTAGCAGTGAGAGCACCAAGACCGTAACAAGCGGGTCCCGGATCCGCGCCGGCACTTTCGGGGCCCACGTTAATCCGAAGCATTCCGTCGACAGTCGCAATCGACCCGCCACCCGCGCCTATTTCCACCATCTCAACAACTGGAATTCTAATCGGCAAACCGCTTCCACGGCTGTGGCGATATGCCCGTGCGACTTCAAAGCCTCGCGAAGTTTGGGCCACGCCGTTGTCGATCAAACAAATTTTTGCAGTCGTACCGCCCATGTCAAATGAAAGGGCATTGGGAGCACCACAAATCGCAGCAATGTCGCAGGCCAAAATCGCCCCCCCTGCGGGGCCAGAATCTACCAGCCTGATCGGGAAATCGATTCCTGTCTCAAGCGTGGTCACTCCTCCACTGGACATCATCAACAGTAATGGACAACCCGCTCCAATACTTTTTAGACCGGCCTCAAGTTCTGATAAATAGTGTGCCATCAACGGCTGTACATACGCATTCGCACAGGTAGTGGACAAGCGTTCATATTCTCGCACTTCCGGACACACCTCAGAAGAAATACTGATAGATAGATCCGGCCGAGCCTCTGATATGATCTCAGCTGCACGCCGTTCGTTGATAGGATTCGCGTAAGCGTGTAAAAAGCCGATCGCAACACTCTCGACTTTCTCCGCCTCTAATTTGGGCAATAATGCCCGAACACTATTCTCGTCTAAAGCTGCCCAGACCTGGCCCGCCGGACCCATACGTTCCGACACTGGCCATCGCAAATAACGAGGCACCAGAGGTTTTGGACGTTCGACCCCGAGGTCATATTGTGCAAATCGATTTTCGTAAGCCATTTCGACTGAATCTCGAAAGCCCTCTGTCACCAACAAAGCAGTCCGCGCACCCTTTCTTTCAATTATTGCGTTGGTCGCAAGCGTCGTACCGTGAATAATCAGAGAAAGTGCATCAGGCCTTATTCCTGCTTCATCCAAAATGGTGCGCGCACCATCTAGTACCGCTCGTTCGGGAGCACGAGGTGTAGTTAGAAGCTTATGGGAAAACTGTCTGCCACTGACTTCTAGCGCCAAATCCGTAAAAGTGCCGCCAATATCGATGCTAAGACGCGCTATGGATTTCATTCGAATATATTGACCGGATAAAACTTAAAGATCATCAACCACGAAACATTCAAATTTCAAGACCCACACCTTTATGGGTTAGTCCTTAGCAAAATATAGAGGTAACGCCCATACTACTAAACAAATGAGACGAGCACATTTCGGAAAGACCTTTAGAAATACAAAATGTAAAGTCTAAGAAAGCCCCTTCTTCTCACCAAGGTTCAAAAAATGATTTGCACCACGAACAATATTTCGATCATGCGAAAATACAACCATCGTACACTTACGTTCTGCTAATTCATTCATCACGTTATAAACGATAGATGCGCCTTTTGGATCCATCCCTTCCGTTGGCTCATCCAAAATTGCTAACACGCCGTCATGGCACAGAGCTCGCGCCAGCGCTAGCCTCCGACGCACCCCTAGAGAAAGCCTCCGCCCGTTATTCTTGATCTTTTGGTCTAGGCCTTCAGGATTTTCGTCCGTAAGCGTCAGAAGATCCACACGTCCCAATAACTGATGAATATCGTTGGCACCTAAGTCAGGGTTGTACGTGGAAAAATTATTCCTAAGAGTGTCATTGATAAAATCCGGCTCCTGAGGAAGATATATAATTTTGTTAAACCACCACTTCGATGATATTTGCTGCAAATTTATTCCATCCACAAATATATCTCCGCTACTCGGCAACAGTAACCCGCACAACATTTTTGCAAGTGTAGTTTTGCCGGTACCATTCCCACCGTATACACATAAAATTTCGCCAGGGCCCACGGTGATGTTTAACCGATCAAAAATCGGAAGATGTGCGAACGGATAAGTAAAATTAATATCTCTGAGTTCTAACTCAATTGTGTCCTTATTAATTCCCGTCCCGTCTGGGTTCACCAGCGGAATTTTCTTAATTTTTGATATGGTGTTGTTTGCTTCTTTTGTTCTTGCCCAGCTTTCGACCTGCTGCGACAAACCGATAATTGGTAGCAGTGCTCTCGCGGCCAAAATGTTGACCCCTATAAGGGCTCCTATATCCAAGGCCCCTCTCGTGACCATCGTGGCTCCAACGGAAATTATGAGAATCGTCAAGACGGAAGAACAGGACCTTACTATCGTTTGAATTCGATTTTGCCGGGTCGATACGTATTTCCGAATTTTTTGCAAAACGTGCGTATATTTCTCCCACGCCAAATTTTGCGTGTCCGCCGTGTCAAAGGCTCGGACAGTTCCAGGAAAGAAAATCGCCGTATCGATCAATTGGGACCGAATATTCCTTACTTGCTGCTCATCGCCAACGGACTTTCTTAGCGATATATTAAAAATCATTATTAAAAAGAAAGTAACAATTATAAAAAATAGAGTAATAAGAGACAAAATTGGGCTAATGAAGTAAATAGATGCTATAAATAAGAATGCAAATGGGACGTCTAAGAAAAGTGAAAGATTAGAGGCGGAGTATACTGTCTTTAATGTGTCAGACATTCCAAAATAAGATCTCAATTGACTTGGATCAGTGCTGTGAATTGGCAAGTATTGGGCCTTAGTTATGGAGTCATATATTTGCTTATCCTGATCCGTAAATTTCTGTTCGACCAATTGCTCCGCAAAATGGTGTCGAGCTCTTCTAAAGAAAAATTCAAATATTACAGAAATAATAGCGCCCATTCCTAAAGTAATTAGAGTGGCATTGACTCCAGATGAAATGTAACGGTTGAAGACGAGAATAACGAAAATTGGAGGTATCAGAGCAAAAATGTTAGAAAATACGGACAATATTACCATTTCAAGGAAGACGACTGGTTTGGATAAGTATATTTTAGCAATTTCTGTCATAAGTATAATGCTCAATAGCACCGATAAAATGTGTCGATGAAGGGGCCAATGGATCTAATGTGGAGTCACGCGTGAAATAGAAACAAGCGTTTGGTATCCTTTTTTCAAAGTGTTAGGCAAGCATTCCCGTGACATATGTCGCTAAATCTCCCCAAAAATAGAGCACCAATATGCCAGTCATTGATCTACTAATACTGTACTTTTGTGAAAGGCGCATCTCGTTATTATTGGTGAGAAAATGCCTAATCTTGTCAAACCACAACACATATGATACGCCAGTTGGCGATCGTTAGCTGAAAATGAATTCCCTTCAACGGTATGGGGACAGGATTTTCATGGGATACAGAATTTTCATCCCGTGCCTGTTGTTTTTGTTTACGGGCACCTCGGTTTATGCCGAGACTTTTACTGAACAACTCCAAGATTTAGTCAAGACGCATAAAAGAATACTTGCGACAAAGGCAGTAGTCGATTCCTTAAACGAGGGCCTCGCAGTTTCAAAAAAGGCGTACTGGCCTGAGGTAAGCCTGACTGCACTTCAGGGCCATGAATCGAGAAAAAACGTGGAAGGAACCCTCGATACCGGCATCGCTATCAGCGAAGGGGATATGACAATTACCCAGCCTGTGGATGTATGGGATGTAAAAGGTAGCGCCGTACAAATTTCGCGGCTGCAGGTTGAACAAGGAACGTTGAGTTTAGAGCAAACGGTACAATCGATTATTTTGGAAGCGGTTACCGCAACTATTAATTTACGTGCATCGTCAGTAATCGGAGATTATGCGCGCCGATCCGTGTCCAACATCAAAGATCAGGCCCAACTTGAAGACGCCAGAGTTGCCAAGGGAGCTGGTCTCTCGACAGACGTGTTACAGGCAAAGATACAACTGGCGGGCGCCGAAGCACGCCTTACTTTGGCCGAAGGCGCGCTAGGTCAAGCAATCAACAGGTACCGGGCGGTATTCGGCTATGAACCTGCTGATATGGAAGCTCTGCCGGATATACGTCTACCTATAAGCAAAATACCAGCAAACAAGGAAGAATGCGTGGAGTTGGCACTCGAAAATAACTTCCAAATCAGGTCGTTGCGAAGTGCCGAGGAGGTGGCTCGGGTTAGTATCAAACAAATAAAGGCTACACAATATCGACCAGACTTAAATTTAATTTTTGACGGCAAGAAAAAGAGTAATGTGTCTGGCATTAGGGGCGATACCAATGAATGGATTGCCAAAGTCGAGTTGAAATATAATTTCAACGTGGCGGGATCGGCTTTGAACAGTGTTAACTCCACTAAGCTCAATTACATAGCCACGTCCAATCAACTTCAGGACGCCACAAGCTTGATCGAAGAACAGGCAAAAAATACTTTTGAACAGTTTGAGATTGTTCGCAAAAACGCTGGTTTTTTGGAAAATCAAGCGAACATTGCTGGTGAATTTTTGGCGTTGGCTCGCGAAGAGAGGCGTTTGGGCACCAGATCTTTGATCGATGTGCTCAGCGGGGAAACAGCGGAAATTAACGCTCTATCAGACGCCGCCGCCGCAAACTCTCAGGTTGCAATTGCTGCGTACACATTGTTATTCATCATGGGGGACCTAGGCATCGAAGCGGTCGAAACAAGTGAAATGGCCTCTCTCCCGACTGGAAGTAAGTACAGCGAACAGGAAACCGAGCCAGAAGAACAGCCCGACTTTACGCAAATCGAGGTTGTGAAATCGCACCCGAACGATGCTTCAAAAGCCCCAACCGCAGGTGAACAATCGGCCACGGCATTGGAACTCTCGGCCGAGCCCGTAGCGCAATCACAATTGGCTCGCGTAGAAACACTTACTCGGGTTGAAGAGGAACTGGTGGCTCTAAACACCGCGCCGGAGGCGGCAGCAAAAATCGCAAAACTGTCGACTGATATCAATGACAGCGATAATCCAAGATTACCGGAGCCCCCAATACAAGTTGCTGCCAAAGTAGCGGCCTCACAGGAGCCCGAACCCGTTGCTCGTGTCTCTGTGGAAAGAGAGCCAATAGGAACGGCGTCAGCCAACGTCGAGACAACGTATGTTTCGCCAGTGGTTGACCCGGTAGCACTCCCGTCCGTAGATAGTGAAACAACTGAACTTTTGCCCAGGGTCATCGTTGGAACGGCGGATGAATATGTGACTGACGATCCAAATTTTCAACGTCAATGGTCCTACTGATCTACCAGTAGGACAAACCGCCCCTTTATCTTTATCCGTGTCGAAATACGGTTCTAGAAACACCGCAATCAATAGGAGCTGTGTGAACCGATCCGGTAGTGATGATCACGCCCTTTGGACGGTAATTTTAATCTCAAAAAGTTTTGGTATTGTTGATACTGAAACGCACAATATTCTGGACTCAAACAATATTCGCATTATCTAAGCCATCAATTGCATCGATGATGGCAACCACACTAAGCTCTCCGTTGAAATCATTGTCTTGGGCCCCTTCCTGGTAACGAATGATCACAGCATCGTCGTTCGACGAAAAAGAGGAAGTGCTACCATTTGTCTCGTAAAACAGCAGTAACATGTCCGAGTTTTCAGCGCCTGCCGCAACCTGCGCCGTCGAATCTGCGGTCAACTGGGCACCATCGTCTCGGCTCTCTAGAAGTTTTTCGATTGCAACCAGTATATCGCTCGATGAAGCCGTTGATAAATCGACCGACAATCCTGACGCGGACAAATCCGAGTCCTTGAAATCCACGACGCCGGTAGCATTTGCCGAAAGAGCGGTGGCACCTGCCCCATTTGCAACAGTGGTGACAACCAATTGATTCGTGCTACCGGTTCCGGCACTGATCGCGGTGCCATTTCCTGCTGTCAGCGCCGACGTATAGTCAAATATATCAACATTGCTAGCGGACGGGGAAAAGCCGCTTATTTCCGTGAGAGCGCTGCCGCTACCAAATACGGTCGAGGAACTTGCCGCAATCGTCTGTTGAGTTCCACTCCCATCGCTCAACTCGATCTTATCGATATTCGTAAATGTGACACCAGAAAAATTTCGATCCCCATTTACGAGAATCTGGTCATCCAGAGCACTGCTATTAAGCGTCCCCGAAATCGCTGTGAGCCCCGTCAACGTAGTAGATGCGTCAATTTTCATGAACTGCTGAAAAGAGGCCTCTGTCATCAAAACCGTTTCCACATCGGTCAGGGTTATGCCTCTCAAATCCACCTCATCGCTGTCGAAATCACTGAAAACACTCAATGAATCACTTGTTCCATCCGCTGTCAGCGTTGTGAAATCAAGCGCCGTACTCGGAATCGATACCGCCACGCCGCCGGTTGCACCTCCTGTAATGTTTAATGTTTCCAGAGTTGCCAGAAATGTGTTTTCGCTTGGGAAATTCAAAGCGCTGACATCTGTCGAGGTTACGGTTAGCGTATCGGTTCCC
>CAJWOI010000029.1 GCA_913044255.1 uncultured Alphaproteobacteria bacterium | reverse complement strand
CAGATCGGGGAAATATGTGCCCGAGGCTTATTGGATTTCTGGTCTTGCCGCGTGGCGACTGGGGTATTTGGATGCTGCGATGACTTTTTTTCAATTCCTGGCGGCTGCTGAGACTAGTG
The DNA here is from genome assembly GCA_913044255.1 of uncultured Alphaproteobacteria bacterium. Taxonomy (GTDB): domain Bacteria; phylum Pseudomonadota; class Alphaproteobacteria; order UBA7887; family UBA7887. The sequence goes on along the minus strand of CAJWOI010000029.1, from coordinate 14,482 downwards.
ATGAGTTCTTAACAGCGGGCGGTGCATACTGGGCAGCCCGCGTCCATGCGGTCGTGGGTCGCCATGGTTTGGCCGAGGTAATGCTGCGCCAGGCTGCAGAGTCGCCGCGCACTTTGTACGGTTTGCTTGCGCTAAATTCGTTGGGGGTGCAGCCTCCGTTTGATTGGGCTCCGCTGGGTCTGCGTTCCAAGGATCTGGAAAAATTGTTGGAGGTTGAGCATGTGCGGCGTGCGATCGCACTTGTCGAAGTGGGAAAGCATCGTCTGGCCGAAGACGAGTTGCGCAAATATTTTCCTGATGCCGACACTCAACGTTCGGAGGCAGTTCTTCGCCTTGCGGCGGCACTCGATCTGCCTGCGCTGCAAATCAGAATTGGAGGGTTGTTGGAGGAGGCGGTCAGTCGATCATACGAAGTAGCGTTGTACCCTGTACCAAATTGGAAGCCAGAGAGCGGCTATCTTGTTGACCAGGCAATTTTGCTCGCTCTCGTGCGCCAGGAGTCAATCTTCAACGAACGTGCTCGAAGCCGTCGGGGTGCGCGCGGATTGATGCAATTGATGCCACGGACAGCAACATTTGTTGATGGCAAGAATCGCTATCACGGCAACGGAAACGCGGATAGTCTTTACGATCGGCGGCTAAACATTGAGCTTGGGCAGCGTTATGTTAGACATTTATTAAGCAGTGAGGTGTTTGACGGAGATTTATTGTTTGCGTTGGCTGCGTACAATAGGGGACCTACGACACTTAAGAAGTGGAGGGAGGAAGTAGATTATCGTGACGATCCGCTCTTGTTTATAGAAAGCGTTCCGTCGCGTGAGACGCGCCGGTTTCTTCGCCGAGTACTCACCAATTTGGGGATTTATAGAAGTCGGTTAGGTCAGGAGGGATTGTCAATCCAGTCGATCGTGGCCGGTGAGTGGCCACGCTACGTTGATATGGGGAAAACAAAGAAGGAGGACCAATTTGCCCAAGATTGACGATAGTCGTTCTTTTCTTCCGGTCAATATAGCGGTGTTGACGGTTTCTGATTCCCGCACCGAAATGGATGATAAGTCAGGTTCGTTGCTCGTCAAACGTTTACAGGGAGCAGGTCATCACCTAGCAGATCGGGCGATAATTCCGGACGAAAAAAATTTAATCACTGCCCATTTAGCAAAATGGGTTAAGGACCCGCAAATAGATGTGGTATTGGCAACTGGTGGAACGGGCGTTACGGGCCGCGACGTTACCCCAGAAGTATTTGAAGCTATGTATGACAAGCAGGTGCCCGGCTTTGGAGAGCTTTTTAGGATGCTTTCCTTTCAAAAAATTGGAACTTCGACTATCCAATCACGCGCTACCGCGGGTGTTTCCCACGGCACTTACATGTTTGCTTTGCCTGGATCACCAAATGCTTGCAAAGACGCGTGGGACGAGATTCTTGTTCACCAGCTTGATAATCGGTTTCGACCTTGTAATTTTGTCGAGCTCATGCCGCGCCTTAACGAAAAAGTCAGTGCGGTGAACCGGTCCGTGTGACCTTACGCTTATACCATCTGCGCCAGGACGAGATATCATCGATATCTTCCAGCTCTTCTAGTAGCGTTATCCGGTAACGTCGGTCGATATTTCGCAATGTGTCCGCCAGGGCGGTTGGACTCGACCAAGTTACATTGGAGAATGGTGTTATTATGGTTGGACGTCGGCGCGTTCCGATGAGCCAGTACCCTCCATCGCGTGCGGGTCCGAGCACGAAATGCGCTTTGCCGAGTTCTTGGAATGCGCTCACTATATGTGCTGGCTTGAGGGACGGTATGTCGCTCCCCACAATCACTAGTGGGCCAGGCGGCAGTTCCCGGAACTGACGCGCCATTCGGATACCGAGATTACCGTCCCCTTGGGGACACCGCTTTGCAGAGTACGGCCAGAAGCGACCGACGGACGCAAATTCATCAGGCGTTACTGCCAGCAGGCAGTTCCAGCGTTTGTCATTTGCTAAACGCTTAATAACAGAGGATGCGATAATTCGCGAAATTTGGCATGCCGCGCTTCGGCCCAGTTTGGATGCAAGACGTGTTTTGGCCGCGCCTTGTCGGGGGGCTTTGGCGAAGATCATCAAATGTTTAGGCAGCATCGTTTTCGGGTTTAGCCATAAATTTTGGCAATCAATCTGGGGGGCAGGCCGATAAAATATAGTGCAAGGCAGAAAAGGTTTCTCAGGCCCCGGCAAAATATTCCGAAGCTGCGATAACGTACGCCAGAAGTAACGGCCAATACGGGCAAAACACGGAGGCCCCGCCGTCCAATACGACGGGCAAACTCAATGTCCTCCATGATCGGGAAATCTGAGAAGCCACCTAGCCGATGATAGTGTGATCGACTAATCAAAAGGCACTGGTCACCGTACGGGAGTCCTAACGAAGTCCGCCACGCAACGTAGCGCTCCAATACTCTTCCTGCGAGACCGTGTAGGTCGTTTCGGTATCGGAATACACCGGCAACGTTATCTTCACGGACTTCATTAATAAATTCATGGACGGAGAGTTCCCAACTACTCTGAAGTACGGTATCTGCATGGATGAATAGCAACCATTCACCCGTTGCCGCGGCTCCGCCGGCTGCAAGTTGGGATCCACGCCCCCTCTTCGCCGTGAGCCAACGAGCATTGTAACGCGATGCAACCGATGCTGTGTTGTCGGAGGAACCACCATCGACGACTATCAACTCTGCTACAGTACCGGCGATAACTCGCAGGCATGACCCCAAATTTTCTGCTTCATTCAGTGTGGGTATGATTGCGCTAAGCTGTGAGCCAATTGGTGGGCCTGAAAAATCATCATTGTTTTTCATAATTAACCCTATAGCACGGCTGTCGGCTTGGTAATTCGATTAAAATGTTCTTGTTTTGTTCTATACTCAAGTTATTCTATGGGGATGCGGAGCAGTTATGTGAAGAAGGTTTGCAAAGGCCGGGGTGCAGTTTCGAATCCGCCGGGGAGGTTTGAGAAAGTTACCACTTGGGCCGTAGGTGAGGATGGAGAGGGGGCATCCGATGGCGGTAAAGGAGCCGCAACGCAACTCAGCGTTGACCAGACTCGCTCTATTATTAGAAGGAATGAGTCGCCGGATATAGAATTCGACCAGTCGATCAACCCTTATTTAGGATGCGAACATGGTTGTGTCTACTGTTACGCCCGACCGAGCCACAGTTATTTAGGGCTATCCGCGGGGAAAGATTTTGAAAGCCGTATATTTGTCAAACCGGAGGCAGGAATACTGTTACGCAAAGAGTTGTCTAAGCTCAACTATAGGTGCAGAACGATTGCTTTGGGAACGAATACTGACCCCTATCAACCAATAGAACGTAAAGCGCTAATTACGCGTTCAATACTGGAGGTTCTATCCGAATTTAATCACCCTGTGAGCATTGTTACTAAGTCGGCGAGGGTCACGAGAGACTTGAACTTGTTGGCAGACATGGCTCGGCGTCATTTGATTAAGGTTTTTCTTTCTGTGACGACTCTGAATCGCCGATTAGCAACGAAGTTGGAACCTCGTGCATCCACTCCCGAGTCACGTTTAAGCGCCGTTCGAGAGTTGTGTGCGGCTGGCATACCCACGGGGGTGATGATTGCCCCAGTTATCCCAGGCTTAACGGATACGGAAATTGAGTCGATATTACGAACCTCGGCGACAGCTGGAGCGCGAGAATGTGGATATGTGATTTTACGTTTGCCTCATGAGGTAAAAGATCTTGTGGCGGAGTGGTTGGCGGTTCATGAGCCGCACAAGCTCTCGCGAGTGATGTCGTTGGTACGCGAAGTTCATGGCGGCCGGGTCTACAATTCAGATTTTGGCGTGCGACGGAGGGGAAGCGGGCAGTATGCAAAAATGATTGCGGACCGGTTCCATAATGCGGCTCGACGTTTTCAACTGAATGTTGATAGCACTACCCTAGACTGCACCCTCTTTAATGTTCCGGGCGACCAAGGAGAACTTTTTTAAGGTCTTTGGGTCGGAGTATAGTTTGACGATTATGGACGAACGTAACACGGCACCCAACTTTTCTATTGAGGCTGAATTAAGAGGTTTGATCTGTGGGGTCGATGAAGCTGGTCGCGGGCCACTAGCAGGCCCTGTTGTGGCTGCTGCGGTGATTTTGGACCAGGAGCGAACGCCGGGCGGGATCCAGGATTCAAAAACTTTAAGCCGTTCAAAGCGCGAGCACCTGTGTGTCCGCATTAAATCTCAGGCCGTAGTCGGAATAGGTTTGGCTAGCGTTGTTGAAATTGACAAAGTAAACATTCTAAGGGCCACGTTTAGGGCTATGGAGCGGGCGGTAGCTGAGTTAAGGTCGGCACCTGCGGTGGCCCTGGTGGATGGCAACCAGTCGCCGGCACTTGGCTGTGCTACGCGAACTGTCGTTGGGGGTGACCGCCGCTCCCTATCAATCGCGGCTGCCTCAATTGTGGCAAAGGTCACGCGCGATCAGCTGATGTTGAATTTAGCGCGTGGCTATCCTGGTTATGGGTGGGAAAGGAATGTTGGGTACCCTACCCCAGAACATCTAAGAGCACTAACTAGTCTTGGTGTAACCCCGCATCATCGGAGGAGTTTTGTTCCTGTGGCCCGCGTTTTGGGACAAATCAATACATATTGAGGGTGGGCGTTCCACGTTAACGCTGGACAAGACGCCTGCCTGACACTTGCACGAGACATCGCTAAAAGTTTAAGATTCAACTAGCTGTAAATTGTTTTGAAGGTTTGACAGTAGGTTGGGAAAATAAGCGATTGAGTCGCAAGGAGGACTCATGTCACGGGATGGGGGGCCGGTCGATGATTTGCCGTATGGGCGGATACTGACTGGTGATTGTATACACACTATGGAGCGTCTTGAAGCCGGATCGGTGGATCTAATATTCGCTGATCCTCCATACAATTTGCAGCTACCACAAGAGCTAAGGCGTCCAGATGATAGTCTCGTTGACGGTGTCACCGATGAGTGGGACCATTTTGATAGTTTTGCCGATTACGATCAGTTTACGCGGGCTTGGTTGATTGCAGCTCGTCGGCTGCTTTCAGAACGTGGGAGTCTTTGGGTAATTGGTAGTTATCATAATATTTTCCGGATAGGACGCGTGCTTCAGGATCTCGGATACTGGATCCTCAATGATGTGATCTGGCGCAAAACAAATCCAATGCCTAATTTTCGTGGTCGACGTTTTACGAATGCACATGAAACGTTAATTTGGTGTGCGAAGAGTCAGGATCAAAAGCATTATACATTCAATTACCAGGCCATGAAGATGCTTAATGAAGATATTCAGATGCGCTCGGATTGGTCATTGCCGATTTGCGCTGGCAGAGAGCGATTGCGTGAGGGTGATCACAAAGCTCATCCGACGCAAAAACCTGAATCTCTGCTCTATCGTGTCCTGCTCGCGACTACCAACATTGATGACCTTGTATTGGACCCTTTTTTTGGCACTGGCACCACAGGCGTGGTCGCCAAGCAGCTTGGCCGGCGATATTTGGGTATAGAGAGTGACCCCAAGTATGTGGCGCTGGCACGCAGACGATTGGCCGGGGCCAAACCGAGAGGTAATCAGGAAATACAGACCACCCCGTCGAAGAGGTCATTACCCCGTGTTCCTTTTGGTAATTTGATCGAGCGGGGAATGTTGTCTCCTGGCGTTATTCTTTATGACCATAGTCGGCGCATAACGGCTAAGGTCCGCGCTGATGGCTCTCTAGTCGCAGGAGATGTCACTGGCTCTATTCATGGTGTGGCGGCGGCCCTTCAGGGTGCTTCCAGTTGTAATGGTTGGGCATTTTGGTTCTATGATGATCGTGGAAAACTTCGTCCTATTGACCTTTTGCGTCAAAAAGTAAGAGCAGAAATTGTGCCGGCGGTAGCTCGATAAACAGCAATGAGTGCTGGAGTTGTCAATTGGCCTGTATCGCTTGAGCAAGCGCAGCAATTTTACGCATTAGACTCGGTAAAGCTTCCGACTTTATTTCTTCTCTAGCACACCAGAATGAATTCTCCGGTGCATTGTTTGACTTCGTGGTGAGCACGGTTATCTCCATATCGAAATGGGTGAAACTGTGGTTTATTACTTTCGGGATCGTTGCCCAACGAGCGCCTATTGGTGCGTGGCTCCGGACAAGACGTTCTGATAAAGGTTGGTCATGCCATCCAGAATTCGGGATTTCCGTCATGCCACCAAATATACCTTTGTCGGGTCTTCGGCGAAGCATGACAGCTCCATCAGAGCGCTCCACCCAAAAAGCAACACCATACCGCATCGGTTTTTTGGCCTTGGGCCTTTGTCTTGGCCAGTATTCGGGTGTTTTTGTTGCACGAGCTTCGCAGATCTCTGCCCACGGACACTCGATGCACTTTGGGGACCGAGGAGTGCAAATGACTGCACCTAAATCCATTATCGCTTGCGCATAATCTCCGGGTCGATCTTGCGGAGTGATATTGGCGGCGAGTTCGCGTAATAGAGTTTGGGCTTCTGGTATAGGTTTCGCGACCCGAAAGAGACGTGAAATGACCCGCGCTACATTTCCATCAACCACAACTGCGGGCTTGTCGTAAGCAATCGCCGTTATTGCGGCTGCCGTGTATGGGCCAACCCCAGGTAGGGAACGCAATCCCTCTTCCGTATCCGGAAAATCGCCACCATATTTGTGCGTCACTATCTGTGCGCAGGCATAAAGGTTGCGGGCTCTTGCGTAGTACCCGAGGCCTGCCCACACTCTTAAAACATCGTCTTGTGTAGCGTCAGCCAACGAAGATAAAGATGGCCACTTCCGGATGAAGTTCTGGTAGTAGGAAATCACAGTTGCGACTTTGGTTTGTTGCAACATAGTCTCGCTCAACCATATTTTGTAGACATCAGGTTTTTCACCTGACAGTGTCCGCCAGGGCAAAGTGCGCCTGTACTTGTCGTACCAATCCAACAACAAGGTTGCAGTTTCGTTTGCATGTGTGGCTTTATTTTTTTCTGGGATCATGTCATTTTCAGCCGTATTCATGATTCATAGTGTACACTACTCATTATTGAACCCGCATCCGATGCTGTGGCCACCGGAGCCTTTATTGTGACATCGAGAGCCCTACGCCTATCTCAAATGGTGCCAAAACTAACCCGCTCGGTATTTCGTGACCGCGGATTCCACCAGGCCTCGATTTTGACCAACTGGACTGATATTGTCGGAAAGGAAATGGCGGCCAAAAGTTGTCCAGAAAAGATTTCGCGGGAAGGCGTATTGATTCTGCGTGTCGATGGACCAGTAGCACTTGAATTACAACATCTTGAACCGCAACTTTTGGAACGTATAGCGACCCATTTTGGATATCGCGCAGTATCGCGGATTTCGATTCGACAGGGCCCGCTTTCGCACGGAGAAGGTACTTGATTGGGATGCGATAACACTTTCATGTGGTTATAGTTATTTATTAGCAGTGGCGGAAAATCCATGACTTTCAAACCATTTTTAGTGACCTTGGTGCTTTTGTTTTTCCCCGGCTCGGGCCTTTCAGCCGGTGCGTTGGTCGACCCTGTTCTGGGGGATCCGGATGCGCCGGTTACGATCATTGAATTTGCCTCACTGAGCTGTCCACACTGTGCCGCCTTCCACAAAGAGCGTTTTCCGTGGCTTAAGAAGAATTTTATCGACACCGGGAAAGTGAGATTTAAATTCCGTGATTTTCCCCTGAACCGACCAGCGCTACTAGGCGCAATGGTTGCGCGTTGTGCGGAACCACACCAGTATTTTGCCTATTTAGGTCTTTTGTTTGAGCGTCAGGAGCATTGGGCATTCACGGAGCCCGCAGAAAAAGGCTTGGCGTTGCTGGCCCAACTCGCTGGTATGGGGAAGGCTCGTTTCGACAGCTGCCTGAGAGATGAAGAGCTAGCTGATCAGATTATTCAGTCTCGTCTCGATTCGCAAAATCAATACGATATCGAATCGACGCCTAGTTTTGCAGTCGGCAAGAAGCTTATAACCGGCATCCCGAGCGAGGAAACGCTTGCTGACTTGATTGCTGCGGCGAGCCAATGACGTCTGTGGGCGTGGTTTATAGTCAGAACTTACATATATAACGTTATGAACCCATATTTAGTAGTGATTTAAGGAAAATTCACGATATATTGGGGTCAGGTCCGGATGACACGTCCATAGTGGGCGTGGTGGGCGGCCGCGTAAGGTCAGTAGCGTGCATTTTTCACGTCTCAAACTCAACGGCTTTAAGTCGTTTACCGATCCAACAGAGCTATTGATTAAGCCTGGTCTTACCGGAATTGTAGGGCCCAACGGTTGTGGCAAATCGAACCTTGTTGAAGCTTTGCGGTGGGTTATGGGTGAGACGTCTGCCAAACAAATTCGCGGCGGGGAAATGGACGATGTAATTTTCTCCGGCACAGCCTCACGGCCGGCACGCAACAAGGCCACTGTCGAACTGCATCTCGAAAATCCAGATCGTGATGCGCCCGCAGCTTATAATGATGGGAAGTCCATTGCTGTGTCCCGCCATATCCAACGTGGGGCTGGATCATCATACCGGATCAATTCGAAGGAAGTGCGGGCGCGTGATCTACAGCTCCTATTTGCAGATGCAGCCACTGGTGCACGTTCGACAGCGATCGTCAGCCAAGGACAGGTCGGCGCAGTCATTAATGCAAAGCCCGTTCAGCGGCGTCATTTACTTGAGGAAGCTGCTGGAATAACAGGTTTGCATTCGCGTCGGCATGAAGCCGAACTACGCTTGCGGGCGGCAGAAACTAATGTCGAACGATTGGACGACGTGCTAGTGGCGCTTCAGGGCCAGCTTCAGGGGCTAAAGCGACAAGCCCGCCAGGCGTCGCGTTACCGGAGTCTTAGTGGCCGGATTCGCAAGGCCGAGGCAATGCTGTTGTACAGTCGTTGGGCACAGGCTGATTCAGAGGTGCACGAATCCACTTTGCAGCTACGAGAGATTGATCAGGAGGTATTAACACAAGCAAAAAAGGCAACAATTGCCGGGACAGAACAGGCCGATGCGGCGGCATGTTTACCGACCCTACGGCGTGTGGAGACAGAAGCGGCTGCCAAAGTCCAGCGTCTAGCAATTGAATGTGAGCGGCTTGATGACGAAAAGCGACGGGTAGAGGACCGAGCCGATGCTGTGAAAGAGCAAATCGAAGTGCTGTTAGCAGACATCGATCGGGAGAAAATACTTCGGGGTGATGCGGGGACGAGATTACAAGATTTAACAATGCAATCCGAAGAGCTTCTCGCGCGAAAAGTTTCCGATACTGAATCACTTAGTGAAGGGGACGCTCGGGTAACTGCTGTTCGAACGTTGGTGAATGAGTTAGACGCTACGGTTGCTGCGCTAACGGAACAGGTGGCGGCGGCCGATACTACTCGTCGAGGATTTGCCCAGCGCGCTACTACCATAGAGGACCGTCTGTCGCGATTTGCGCTACGTGTTTTAGACCTTGTGGCTGAACAGAAAGAAATCGAACAACGCTCCGAGCATTTTGCCAAACAGGATGATCGTGAGAAGGTTAAACAAGCGCAGGATGTGGTAGGTCGCCTGCGTGGGTTACTGGAGGACGCCGCGCGGGAGAGAGATTTAGCAGATCAAGAACTGGATAGGGCGCAGAAAGCTGAACGGGATAGCAGTGGATTGTTGGCTTCTGTAGACGTCAAGCGTAGGCACCTAGTGGTAGAAATTGAAGCTCTGAGTAAGACGGTTAATGGCCGCCACGGCCATGTTTCCGACAATTTTGACATGGGGGATGTGGGTGCTGCCGTAATTGACCAGCTGAAAGTTGTGGATGGCTATGAAATTGCCCTTGGAGCTGCGTTGGGTGATGATTTGTCCGCGTCGCTTGACCAGGCGGCGCCTGCTTCTTGGCGGATGGCAGATGAGAAAGGCCCGCGCCAGCCTATGCCTGAAGGGGTCAGTTTACTCTCGGATTTTGTTGATGCACCAGAAGAGCTTACGCTTCGGCTAGCACAAATCGGCGTGGTTACTGACGCGGAGGAAGGTTGGTTATTGGCGAGTAAACTTGTCCAAGGCCAAAGGATGGTCAGTCTTGCTGGCGACATGTGGCGCTGGGATGGTTTTTCCGTTGCAGCCACCGCTTCGACTTCGACTCTTCGACTTCGCCAACGCAGCCAACTGGAGTCATTGCATAGCTCATTAGAAGGAGTGGAGCGCCGACTTTTACAGTTAACCAAAGATCATTCAACGTCGGAAGCCTTATTAAGCGAAGCAAGCAAGTCAGCAAGTCTGGCGCGAGTTGGTGAGTCAGAAGCGCGTACATTATCGATGATGTCGGATAAAGATTTAATTGAGGAAAGTGAAGCGTTTGCATCTTCCGTCGAAGCGTTTGCCGATGACCGCGCACGGCTTGAAGTGCTTGCGAATATTTTGGACCAACTTTATATAGATCAAGCCGATGCAGAGGCAGAAAAAAGAATTCTTGATGAAGATGTTCGAGCTCTGCCTAGTTCAAGTGCAACAAGTACACGACTAAATGAAGAGCGTGCGATTCTGACGGATCAACGTCAGAAATTGGAAGATCATTTACGTCGTCAGGAGAAATTGATTCGGGATCAACAGACCTATTCGGAACGTATGGTGGCGATAAAAGAAGAAGCTAAGCTCTGGCGGAACCGCGATGAGGGTGCTGAAAGCCAAATCGAATCATTAGTATCGCGTCACATTATACTGGAGAAAGAATTGAAAGGCTTACTCGCTGAGCCGGCAGATTTGGAAAGTCGGCGGGGAAATTTGTTGGACTTATCTGTCAACGCGGAGCATACCCGTAGGAAGGCTGCAGACGAGCTTGCAACGGCAGAGGCGCGTTTAGAAACTTGTGATGCTTTGGTGCGAGCATCTAACGAGGCTCTTGCAGACTCTCGTGAGGGGAAGGCTAGGGTAGAGGGGAAACGGGACCAGGCACTGGCGTTACGTGCGGTCGAGGTGCAACAGATAGAGGAGCGTTTGGGTTGCAACCCATCGGACGCTTTAGCACTTTCGGAAATCGAATCTCCGGATCACTTGCCCGAGTTTAGTGCCGTTGAAAAACAAATGGAGCGTTTGCTTCGCGAACGAGAAAATATGGGTTCGGTCAACTTACGGGCCGACGAGGAAGCGAATGAATTGTCAATGCAGATTGATACACTGGAGGTCGAGCGTACTGATTTGACTTCGGCAATTTCTCGACTGCGTAATGGGATCGCATCACTCAACCGTGAAGGTAGGCAGCGATTGCTTGCGGCGTTTGAGCAGGTGAACACTCATTTTGGGGTACTTTTTGTACGACTGTTTGGGGGTGGGCGTGCGAAATTAGCGCTAATTGGCGACGACGACCCGCTTGAGGCAGGTTTGGAAATCATGGCTAGCCCGCCCGGAAAGCGATTACAGGTATTGTCACTTTTATCCGGTGGCGAAAAGGCTCTTGCAGCGCTTTCTTTATTATTCGCTGTGTTTCTGACAAAGCCAGCACCGATTTGCGTACTGGACGAAGTTGATGCGCCGCTGGATGATTCCAACGTGGAGCGTTTCTGTGCGCTGGTGGATGAAATTGCCAGCCAGCGCCGTACGCGTTTTCTCGTCATTACGCATCATCGCCTAACCATGGCGAGAATGGATCGATTGTTTGGGGTTACTATGAGCGAAAACGGAGTTTCTCAGTTGGTCTCTGTCGACCTGCATGGTACAGGTCATCTCAAGGCCGCTGAATAAACCTTGTTCTTTATTTTATCATTTTATATCAAATAGTTACAGTATTTCAGCGTTGGCTTGACAGTATTCCGGACAGCACTTATGGTGCAGCCGCTTTTGAGCCAGGATTACTGGTGAAGGAGCACTGGGGGTTTGATGAAGCGAGATGATCTGCCTCCACCAATGGAGGGGCTCGATGCCCGGATTAGGGGGGCACGAGACGCGCGCGAGGACGCCAAATCGAATGGTCAACAGTCGACTGGCTTGGCGTGGGCCGCGCGCCTCACAACGGAAATGTTTGCTGCCTTGGTTGTTGGAGGGGGGCTGGGTTGGTTGGTCGATCGATGGCTTGGAACTCGTCCCTGGTTTATGCTCGTGTTCTTGTTGATAGGATGCGCGGCCGGCATGTTGAACGCTTATCGGACGGCGCAGCGATTCGAATCCGGCGCCGACGATGGAGTGAGCTAGTTTGTATGAAGGGAGATCCCTGTGGCGGCAGAGCATAGCCCCTTAGAACAGTTTGCCATCAAGAGGCTAGTTGAGCTTGATATTGGTGGGGTTGATGTCTCATTTACGAATTCTTCGTTAATGATGGTAATAGCGGTTGCGTCCATTACGCTGTTTTTGATGGTGGGGGCACGTCGCCACGCTATGGTGCCGGGGCGTTGGCAATCTATGGTTGAGCTTGCTTATGAACTCGTTGCCAAAAGCGTTCGAGACAATATTGGGATTGAAGGACGGCCGTATTTTGCGTTTGTTTTTAGCTTGTTTATGTTTCTCCTATTTTGCAATCTTCTCGGGTTAATTCCATATAGTTTTACGGTCACCAGCCATATAATTGTTACGTTTGTCTTTGCCGGCGCGATTTTTATTGGAGTTACTGTGCTCGGCTTTGTTCGGCATGGCCTCAAATTTTTCGGCTTTTTTCTTCCTCCCGGGGTGCCTATTTATTTGGCTCCGCTCTTAGTGCCAATTGAATTCATTTCCTATTTGTCCCGCCCAATCAGCCTATCTGTGCGTCTTGCTGCAAATATGATGGCTGGGCACACTATGTTAAAGGTCTTTGCCGGGTTTGTAGTGGCCCTGGGCTTAATGGGGGTGGCGCCCTTAATATTTATCGTTTTGTTGTACGCGTTGGAAACTTTAATTGCGTTTTTGCAGGCGTACGTGTTCGCTGTTTTAACCTGCTTGTACATCAATGATGCGATACATTTGCACCATTGATTTGGCCAGTTCGAACAGAAAGCTATTGTCTATAACGTAAGGGATCTAAAACTCATGGATGTAGAAGCCGCGAAACTTATCGGTGCTGGGTTAGCCACGATTGGAGTGGCCGGGGCCGGCGTAGGGATCGGGACCATCTTCGGGCATTATGTTGCCGGTGGCATTCGGAATCCAGCGGCCGCGCCACGTATGTTTGGTAATGTGTTGTTGGGATTTGCGTTAACAGAGGCCGTGGCGTTGTACGCTTTGGTGATGGCATTTCTTATTTTATATGGCTGACGGTTTTTATGTCGTTTAATCGACGATAGAAGGAGACTGCTGTGCCTCAGATGGAATTTGCAGATTATTTCCCGCAAATTGCTTGGTCAATTTTTGCCTTCTCCACTCTTTATTTTTTGATGGCGAAGTTAGCTTTGCCACGTATCACAAACATTTTGGAAAGTCGTCAACGACGACTAGATCAGGATTTAGAGTTAGCTGAGAAATTGCGTGATGAAGCAACGGCCGCACTAGCTGGATATGAATCCTTGATGGCTGCGGCACATGCGAAAACAGAGATAATTTTGTTGGAGGCGCGTGAGACCCTCCAGCGTGAAACAGTTCAGCGCCTGGATGCTCTTAAAGCGCAGCTAGAAAGTAAAGTGACCGAGAGCGAGCGTCGCATACAAAATATTATGGCACAAGCTGTGGACGAAGTAGTTGTTGCCGCAAGTGTTTCTGCGCGTTCTGGAGTAAAAAAGCTTATCGGGCTTGAAGTTTCGGAGGAACAGGCGCGAGCCGCTGTTGATGCTGTGAGGAAACCTTAGTCGGGGAGAACCATGGAACATTTGTTAGAGAATCCGGAGACTTGGGTTCTGGTCGCGTTCCTTATTTTTATAGCCCTAGTAGCTAAGAAGGCTTACCTGGTGATTACTGTGGCGTTAGATGCGCGCGCTACCCGCATTCGCGAAGGACTTGATGATGCGGCGCGATTACGAGAGGAAGCGCAAAGCTTGTTGGCAGAATATCAACGGCAACAACGAGGCGCTGACGGTGAAATCGAAGCAATGCTTGAACGTGCGCGCCGAGACAGCGCGCTTATGTTAGAGGCTGCCAGGACGCGTCTAGCGGCACAGCTTCTCCAACGAGAAAAACAGACAACGCAAAATATCGCACGTGCTGAGGCTCAGATGGTTGGCGAGGTTCGCGTTGCTGCTTCTGAGATGGCGATGGCGGCCGTCGAATATATGATTATAGAGAATCTGAACCAAAGTCAGGCGACTAAGCTTATCGATGGTTCAATCGAGGACCTTGGGATGAGGTTGCGACAGGTGTCGTAGATGGTCGTGGTTACCCATATGTAAATATGGTTATTTTGTGTCTCCGCTCAAATCTTTGGCAGGCGTCGGTTGTGCCGCGCGTCATAACTATTGAGCTAAGTCATAAGATTGGCATGATGGTACAAGAATCCCCTTGAAAGAATTCTTATAGAGGTTTGGTTCTCTTTCCGGTATTAGCTAGTCCTCATTTCCTTGGTGGGGACGTTGGGGTCGACTCTTGCCAACG
>CAJWOI010000028.1 GCA_913044255.1 uncultured Alphaproteobacteria bacterium | reverse complement strand
CAAACTGACAGCTTCAATGGTAACAGTGCGAGTGCCTGGTGCTCGCCAAGTCAGTCATGCGGCCGCCGTTCGCCTGCATGATCAACTGCTTCACCAGCACCGTATAGAGGTGTTGGTTGTACCAATTGACGGGGCATTGTGGGTTAGGATATCGGCCCAAGTTTATAATGGTGAATCGGATATCGACCGATTGGCGGCCGCCCTAAGTTAGCCCATAATTTCTTTTGTTGGTTTGTGCGCATGAACCATGTAGTTGACACTGAGATCTTTCCCTAGCGACCAGCGATCCGCTAAAAAGCTGTACTGCACTCCCGTTAAATCCGTGGGCTCTAGCCCGTTATTAATCAAAGCTTTCACTAGGACGGAAGGACGAGAGAACTTGTGCCAATCGTGTGTGCCTCGCGGCAACCAGTTGAGAATATATTCAGCCCCCATGATTGCCAGACTGAACGACTTGAGAGTGCGATTAAGCGTTGCAAGAAACAAGGACCCGCCCGACGTTACACATGAGGTGGCCAATCGAATGAAAGTCGATTTGTCAGCTACATGTTCTAAGACTTCCATTGCTAGGACTATGTCATATTGTTCACCAGATTTAGCTGCTTCTTCGAGCGATTGACACCTATATTCAATGTCGAGAGCCATCTCACGAGCATGTAGCGTTGCCACCTGTATGTTGAGGCGGGCCGGGTCAATTCCGGTCACTTTTGCTCCGAGCCGCGCCATGGGCTCAGATAAAATACCTCCCCCGCAACCGATATCGAGGAGCTTAAGCCCATCAAGCGGACGATTCTTAAGCGCAGCAGGTTCCCGGGCGGCGGCGACTTGGTCGCGAATGTATCCGATCCGCGCAGGATTGAGTTTTAGTAACGCAGACATGGGCCCGTCTGGTTCCCACCAGCGGAGGGCCAATTTCTCGAAACGAGCGACCTCGTTTTCGTCAATTGTTTGATTGGACGGCCATTCTGATCGGGATGATAATATCGGCACTGATTATGGTCCGGTTGCGTCGAGGGTCTGACCACAGTATCTATAATGGTTCCCCAACCGCAACTACATAGAGACGCCGGCTGCGCGTCGTGTATGAGCATTATCTGACGGTACCACGGCTATGACCCGCGTTGTTCAAAAATTTGGCGGCACCTCGCTCGCTGACATCGAAAAAATCCGCAACGCTGCTTGTCACGTCCAACGAGCCGTGAATGCTGGTAATGAGGTCGCTGTAGTGGTTTCGGCAATGGCAGGCACCACGAGTAAATTAGTGTCGTGGGCCCGTGAGATCTCGGCGCTACAGGATGCGCCCGAGTATGATGCGGTCGTTGCATCCGGTGAACAAGTGACCGCTGGTTTAATGGCAATGGCGATTCAAGCCCTTGGTATCCCCGCTCGCTCTTGGCTCGCCTGGCAGTTGCCAATACTTACGGACGATGTTCACGGGAAAGCTCATATTGAATCAATTGACACCACAGAGATTGTGCAACGATTGACTGCTGGTGAGGTGGCCGTTATTCCTGGTTTTCAAGGCGTAAGCCATCGGAATCGGTTGACTACCCTTGGTCGAGGGGGATCGGATGCCTCAGCTGTTGCTTTGGCGGCGGCGCTTCACGCTGATCTTTGTAACATCTACACTGATGTTGACGGCGTCTACACTAGCGACCCGCATATTGTTACTAAGGCACGCAAGCTTGACAAAATTACCTACGAGGAGATGCTTGAAATGGCATCTCTTGGTGCGAACGTCTTGCAAGGTCGGGCGGCGGAACTCGCCATGCGGCACAACGTTGTGGTGCAGGTTTTGTCAGCCTTTGACAATTTGCCGGGGACCCAGTTAGTTGGTGAGGATGTAATTGTGGAGCAGCGCGTTGTCAGTGGGATCGCTTACAGTCGGGATGAGGCTAAAATCACTTTGACGGGGATACCAGATCGCCCGGGCATTGCGGCGAGTATTTTTGGCCCGCTTTCTGAGGCTAGCGTGAATGTTGACATGATTGTGCAAAACGCGTCAGACGACGGCGCATCGGCAGATTTGACCTTTACGGTTGGCAAAGTAGATCTAGCACGTGCGACCGAGGTGATTGGGCAGGCCCAAGATATACTGGAATATCAGGAGCTTCTGTCGGACTCTAATGTCGTCAAAGTGTCGGTCATCGGAGTGGGCATGCGGACTCACGCGGGCGTTGCGACAAAAATGTTCAAAACTCTTGCGGACAAAGGCATCAATATCCAAGTTATTTCGACCTCTGAGATCAAAGTTAGCGTTCTAATTGCGGAAGAGTACACTGAGCTCGCGCTTAGGTCGTTGCATACGGCTTATGATTTGGATGAAGAATGACTGAATAGGTTGGGAGTGCCGGCTCGTCGGATGAGGAGAGATCGTGGATCTAGGTAGTAAATGACGTTCTCAGACGAACCTAATTTGGGCCCTGAATTCAATAGTGGGACCAGTTCTTATAGCGGCATTGGTGCGGAACTTCGGGTGCTACGCGAACGACAGGGCCAAAACCTTGCAGAAGTGGCCCGGTCATTAAGAATAAGTTTTCGACATCTTCAGTCCATTGAAGACGGGAGCTTTGAAATGCTTCCAGGCCGAGCATATGCCGTCGGATTTTTGCGTTCATATTCAGATTTCTTAGGGGCAGACCCAAAGGATATTGTGGATAGATTCAAGACCGAATTGGCCAGCGTCGTTGCTCCGCCGCCTCTTTCATTTCCTGCGCCGACCCAGGAAGGAAGTGTGCCTCGTGTGGCAATTGTTATTGGTTCTCTCGTGATTGCTGCGCTAGTGTTTGGAGTCTGGTATTTTTGGCAAGCTGAGGATCGGGTAACCTTTGACGCCGTCCCTCCCGTGCCTAAGCACTTTGGAGAATCAGATCCTAACAAAATGGTGGATGGTCTGGCGCGAACAGATAGCCCCATTTTACCTGAGGGGGTAGAAGAATCTAATGTCCCAATGACGGCCGAGGCGGATGGGTCTACTGTTGTCGCAATAGAGGCCATAGACATTGATGTTGCGGCAGATTTGACTAATGGGGCTTCCGAAATATCTAATGTGTCTGAGGATGAAATAGGGTTGGCCGGAACGGTCCCCAGTGAGACTGGGCAGACTGCTCAGGAAACCGAAGATATCTCAGTCGATGAGAGTTTTGTACGTGAGTCTACCTCAAGTTCTTCCGCTACTATAACAGGTGACCTGGCGGCGGCTCCGGCGGAACCGACCCTTATACCAACCCCACCACCGCCACCAAGTAGTTCCATTGACCAAGGAGCACCTCACGTCTACGGAATCGAAAATGTTGGGTCGAGAGTAACGTTGATCGCGCGCCAGGATAGCTGGGTCCAAGTTCAAAGTCCGGAAAGTGGATTGTTGATTACTCGTATTTTGTATTCTGGGGATAGTTATCGAGTTCCAGACCTTCCCAATCTGACGTTGATTACAGGAAATGCGGGCGGTCTAGAAGTTTTGGTTGACGGAGAGTCCATTTCACAATTAGGTCCCGAGGGTGCAGTGCGCCGCAACATACCTCTTGATCCAGGTGTGTTACGGGGCCTCGCGCAAATTGAGGACCAATAATTTTATTTAGGGCGAATGATCTTTGCGGTCTTTTGCTATCGTCGCGATTGCACTGCGAAAAATTCAAACGCTGAATTGGAATAAATTGAAATGAGCATTCGCCCTTATCGCGATATTTTGCGACGGGATAGCAGACAAATAAATGTTGGGAAGGTTAAGGTGGGCGGTGGCGCGCCGATTGCCGTGCAGTCGATGACTAATACTCCGACCGTAGATGTTTCGGCGACAATCCAGCAGGTCCGTGCTCTAGAAGCCGCGGGCGTTGATATTGTTCGAATTTCCTGCCCCGATGAAGACTCGACTTCTGCTCTCAAAAAAATAGTACCGGCAATCGAGGTACCAGTCGTTGCTGATATACATTTCCACTATAAGCGGGCACTTGAGGCTGCGGAGGCTGGCGTACATTGTCTTCGAATCAACCCCGGCAATATCGGCTCCACAGATAGGGTTCGGGAAGTTGTGCAATCAGCTAAAGATCATGGGTGTTCGATCCGGATTGGTGTGAACGCCGGATCGCTTGAGCGTGATTTATTGGAAAAATATGGAGAACCATGCCCGGAAGCGATGGTCCAGAGTGCGCTTGCGCACGCTCGTATTTTGGAGGACCACGATTTTTTCGATTTCAAGATTAGTGTTAAGGCATCCGATGTATTTCTGGCGGTAGCTGCATATCAAGAATTAGCGCAGTTGTGTGATTATCCTCTTCACATAGGCATTACCGAAGCAGGAGGTTTTACAACCGGCACGGTTAAATCCTCCATTGGCCTTGGAATGCTACTTTGGTCAGGCATTGGAGATACGATTCGTGTATCGCTGTCTGCGGAACCGGTAGAGGAGGTTAGGGTCGGCTTTGAACTTTTAAAGGCTCTCAACATACGTCATCGTGGTGTCAGTATTATTTCGTGCCCGTCCTGCGCTCGCCAACAGTTTCCAGTTATTAAAACCGTGGAGATACTGGAGAAGCGTCTAGCGCACATAGAGACGCCGATGACACTGTCTGTGATGGGTTGTGTAGTGAACGGGCCTGGCGAGGCGCGCGATGCGGATATTGGCCTTACCGGTGGAGGGAGAGGTAACCATCAGGTTTATCTGAGCGGGGCAACCGATCATAAAATCAACGATCAGGACCTAGTTGACCACCTGGTTGAACTGGCCGAAAAAAAGGCCCATGAGATTGATGGCGACGGTGTAGATGAGTGATAGGACGCCAACGCCCTCCCCTGCTCTTGTTGTATGGGTGAGGTCGCGATCGCCTTTCTGGCCATCTTCAGGTGGCGGAGAGCCTTACCACTAATCCTGGCATGGGCATTAGATGAAATTTGACCAACGACTCGATAAAATAAGTGAACGGTGCATAGAAATAACTGGGCAGCTCAATGGGCCTAGCATCTCAGCAGATGATCGTGTTCGCCTTTCCAAGGAATATGCGGAGTTATCCCCAATTATGGCGGCCGCCGGTGAATTGCGTCGAGTACGTGACGAAATGGGGGAACTGGCGAAGTTAATTGCAGATCCAGATAGTGACCAAGATTTTCGCGAGCTGGCGGAGTCTGAGTTTCTTGCGCTTAAGCAGGATGAACCAAAACTTGAACGTCGCGTGGAACTCCTACTTCTACCGCGTGATCGTGATGACGATAAAAATGTAATCATTGAGGTGCGGGCGGGGACCGGCGGTGAGGAAGCAGCGTTGTTTGCTGCGGATTTATTCCGTATGTATCAACGTTATTCAGAAATACATGTGTGGCGTTTTGAGGCATTGCATGTATCGGAAACAGGGCTGGGTGGCTTTAAGGAGGCCACTGCTTCTATTGCTGGGCGCGGTGTGTTTGCCCGAATGAAATTCGAATCTGGTGTACACAGAGTTCAGCGCGTCCCGAAGACTGAGGCGTCTGGACGGATCCATACGTCAGCAGCGACAGTTGCCGTGCTGCCGGAAGCAGAAGAGGTAGATATTCATATCGATGATAAAGATCTTAGAATAGACGTATTCCGAGCTAGTGGACCGGGCGGCCAATCGGTGAATACGACTGACAGTGCCGTCCGGATAACGCACTTACCGACCGGGACCGTGGTATCCCAACAGGATGAAAAATCTCAACACAAGAATAGAGCCAAGGGAATGAGAATAATGCGTGCGCGTTTGTATGAACAAAAACGGGCTGCGCAAGCTGAGGAGAGGGCTGAAGCTCGACGTTCGCAGGTTGGGAGTGGCGATCGTTCCGAGCGAGTACGAACTTACAACTTCCCACAAGGTCGAATCACGGACCACCGGATAAACGTCAGTGAATTTGATATGGACAAGATGTTGCGTGGCGAATTGCTCGATCCGTTTGTCGATGCTTTGTTGGCAAATGACCAGGTAAATAGATTGGCAGAACTTGGTTGACGGAAAT
Organism: uncultured Alphaproteobacteria bacterium; assembly: GCA_913044255.1. Lineage (GTDB taxonomy): Bacteria > Pseudomonadota > Alphaproteobacteria > UBA7887 > UBA7887. The sequence goes on along the minus strand of CAJWOI010000028.1, from coordinate 8,689 downwards.
CATACTGTAAGAAGAAGCACATACGGCATAGTGGATCTGGCGGGCTTGGTCGATTGGGCTGACACGGTATTGGCTAATACCGGCTTGGACAATCCTCGCCACGAAGCTCGGCTCATCGTTGGATATGGATTGGGAATCTCTTTTGAACAGACCTTGCGCGATGAGGCTTGCCGGATCACAAAAGCTGATCTGTCATGTGTTTTACCACTAATTTGTCGCCGTGTAAGCCGCGAGCCCCTTGCTCATATTACCGGAATTAGGGAATTTTGGAGTTTGGACTTTGGTGTTGGAGCGGAGTGCTTGACGCCCCGACCTGATAGTGAATGCGTGGTGGAATCGGCACTCATTGTTTTGCGTGACGGTGCGGCGGAACCTTTTGTGCTTGATTTAGGGACCGGCAGTGGTTGTTTGTTATTGTCAGTGTTGCACGAGTTTTCCGAGGCTCATGGTATTGGCGTCGACCGAAGCTACAAAACTGTGCAACGCGCCCACCTCAATTCGTGTCTACTAAAACTGAACGACCGAGCAGATTTTATTGTGGGTGATTGGGGGGCCTCACTAAAGCATCGTTTTGATCTTATACTATGTAATCCACCATATGTTCGGGCGCGGGATATCAGTGATCTGATGCCGGAAGTCTCACGCTACGAGCCTTGGCTCGCACTGGATGGAGGTTATGATGGCCTTTCGAGTTTTCGTGCTATAGCACCGCAGCTATCGCGCCTATTGGTTCCTTACGGCGTGGCCTGTATTGAGGTGGGTGCGGGTCAGGCTGCGTCCGTTATAAAATTATTCAGTGAGCATGGTTTAAAGTTGCATTCCCGGCGAGCCGATCTGGCGGGTGTCGAGCGTTGTTTGATGTTTGAGCGCCTGCCCGCGATGTAACCAGGGCTCAAGAAAAGGCTTGGAAAGGCGTGTGGTAAAAGCTAACTTGTTGCATGATGAAGCGTCGATCGGTGGGCTGATGGAGTTTTCAGTTGCCGAGCTTCCCTAACAGGAATTGCTGAAAAGGCATGACGTAGTCACCCAGGTGGCTGTCTTTTCGCATCCTGCCCGTAAAAATGCATAATTATATTGCGATGAGGTGATGAAACAAAATCACAATTCCAAACGACATCGTGGCCGCTCTAATGGATGGCGTGGCTCACACGGCGCAAACCATTCCATGGAAAGTAGTGGTCCCGAAGTCAAGATCCGTGGCAGCGCCACTCAGTTGTTCGAGAAATATCAATCTCTCGCACGCGACGCTGTATCAGCTGGCGATCGGATTGCTGCGGAAAACTACCTTCAGCATGCAGAACACTATTACCGCGTTTTGAGCGTGCAATCGGCGCAAAATGCGGATAGCTCCAATGGGGGCCGACCGCGTGGAGGCCGCGACCGAGATCGTGGCAATTCGTCTGGGAACACCGCTATCGCTGGGGAGAGCCAGGAAACCCCTGATGCAACGCCGAGTCAAACTCCTTCCTAAGTAGTGATGGGGTGGGGTGGCCACGTGCCGGGTTAGGCTAGGTCTAAGATACTGTTCTTTCAGTCCACGCTGATGGTAACCGGGATTCCGAGAGAGGTCCCGGCGCACCTGTGTTGACCCTTGGGTTGTTTTGGCAATCTCAACTAAATGCACCGAACCCTTGTGTTGCCGATTTACAACAGCCACATAATAGTGGTGGGCAATTCAGTGCCCGCTGGCGTCGACTTTTGGCAATTATTTGGAGCGTCATGAAAACGGAAAGATATACGGACCACGCTCGGGGCCTTATTGAAACGGCGCAAAGCCGAGCGGTGGCGACTGGCCATCAGCGCCTCACTTCCGAGCACATCCTGAGGGAGCTGTTGGATGACAAGGAAGAACTAGCTAGCAAATTAATACGAACTTCAGGTGCCAAGGTTGAGGCCCTACGTGAAGCGGCTAAAGCCGGGATTGCCCGGCTCCCCCAAGTAGGTGGTGGAGGGGATGCTCAACTCTTTCTTTCTCCTGAAATGGCGCGCGTATTTGATTTCGCGGAAGATCTGGCCGACAGAAACAAAGACCAATTTGTGACTGTGGAAATCCTTTTACTTGCCCTTGCAACAGCCTCCAACGTGGCATCGGAGCGTCTGCTCAAGGCTGCTGGGGTGACGCCGGTGGGGCTAAAAGCGGCCATTCAAAGTTTGCGTAAGGGCCAAACTGCTGATTCTGTGACTGCCGAATCTAGGTATGACACGCTTCGTCGTTATGCTCGCGACATTACGAAACTCGCCCGAGAAGGGAAGTTAGATCCGGTAATTGGCCGAGACGAAGAAATACGACGAGCAATTCAGGTATTGTCTAGGCGAACCAAGAACAATCCGGTGTTGATTGGTGAGCCCGGAGTCGGCAAAACCGCGATTGTTGAAGGTTTGGCGACCCGAATGGTTAATGGTGACGTTCCCGAGTCACTCCGAGATAAGCATCTGCTCTCACTTGATCTTGGAGCGCTGTTGGCGGGTGCTAAGTTTCGAGGAGAGTTTGAGGAGCGATTAAAAGCAGTGCTGGCCGAGATTACTGGAACTCACGGCGGTATAGTGCTGTTCATCGATGAGTTGCACACGCTTGTTGGCGCTGGCGCTGCAGAGGGTGCGATGGATGCGTCGAATTTGTTGAAACCGGCCCTTGCGCGTGGGGACCTTCATTGTGTCGGAGCAACTACCCTCGACGAATATCGCAAACATATCGAGAAAGATGCAGCTTTAGCGCGCCGTTTCCAGTCGGTGTACGTCCCAGAACCCACAGTCGGCGATACGGTTTCAATTCTTCGTGGTCTGAAGGAACAATACGAACTTCACCATGGCGTTGACATCACAGATGGCGCGATTGTGACTGCGGCCAATTTATCGCAACGTTATATCGTGGACCGCTTTTTGCCTGATAAGGCGATTGATTTGATGGATGAGGCTGCAAGTCGGAAACGTATGGAAATGGACAGCAAGCCCGAGGAAATCGACGAACTTGATCGACGGGTCATGCAAATGAAGATCGAGCGTGAGGCGCTACGAAAAGAGAATGATGCGGCCTCCAAGGAACGGCTGGGAAAGTTGGAGTTGGATTTAGCGGCGACAGATAAACTCGCCCAATCGCTTACATCTAGGTGGAAGTACGAGAAAGAATTGCTGCACAGTGCGCAGGATTTAAAGGAACGATTAGAGGTTGCTCGCAAGGAGTTAGATATAACAAAGCGCAGCGGTGACTACGAACGAGCTGGTGAGCTTGCTCACGCTGTCGTCCCAGGTCTTCTTTCGCGAATACACGGGCTTACGGGAGATGGTGGCGATGACGGTTTGATGGTGAGTGAAAAAGTTTCGGCAAATGATATCGCTAGCGTAGTTTCTCGTTGGACAGGTGTGCCCGTGGAAAAGATGCTTGAGGGGGAACGTGAAAAACTATCGCATATGGAAAATTATCTTAGAGAGCGAGTGGTGGGACAGACTCATGCTGTAGCGGCTGTTTCGAATGCCGTGCGCCGGGCCCGCGCAGGCCTGCAGGATCCGCGCCGGCCGATCGGTTCATTTATGCTTCTTGGTCCTACTGGCGTGGGAAAAACGGAGCTCTGTAAAGCATTAACAGAATTTCTCTTTGATGATGAGGCGGCGATGGTCCGCGTTGATATGTCGGAGTACATGGAAAAACACGCTGTAGCGCGTCTGATCGGGGCGCCTCCAGGTTATATAGGGTACGAAGAAGGCGGAGTTCTGACGGAGGCAGTACGGCGTCGCCCTTATCAACTAGTTTTATTCGATGAAATTGAGAAGGCGCATAGCGATGTCTTTAACGTGCTGCTGCAAGTACTCGACGATGGGCGTCTCACCGACGGTCAAGGGAGGACGGTGGATTTCACGAATGCATTAATTGTGATGACTTCGAACCTAGGCGGTGATCTTCTTGCCCAGAAGGTGGATAGCCAAGGTTATGAGGCAATCTGCGCCGAAGTGATGGGGTCGGTGCGTCGCTCATTCCGACCAGAATTCATAAACCGGATTGATGAGATCATCCTATTCGAAAAACTCAATCTAGAACAAATTACCGATATTGTGCGAATTCAACTGGGCCAACTGCAGTTACTACTCGACTCACGGAAAATCCAAATTGATGTAACTGATAGGGCGGTGGAATGGCTGGCTGAAACTGGATACGATCCTGAGTATGGTGCGCGCCCACTAAAACGCGTTATTCAGCGTTATTTGCAAGACCCACTAGCGGTTCAATTGCTTGAGGGGACTGTTAAGGACGGTGATAAATTGATGATAACGTGTGTCGAGAATGGATTGAGGTTCGATGATGCGCAGCTTGCAGCGGCATAGAGTTTTTGTTCGAGTCATGTAGGATGCATTTTGACTTTTTGTCACTGGATGCGAGCAGGTGAGGCCGAAGTCACTCAGCTTGGCATGAGCTAGATTTCTCGCCGAAATTCTTGGTAAGCTTTATGTTCTGAAATGTTTATACCACTCACTCCGCAGCCGTTTGTTTCAATATCTGCTGACCAGTTTGTTCCCAATCATCAAGGAAGGCCTTGAGACCGCTGTCGGTGAGTGGGTGGTCAATCATCTGCCGGAGCACTTTTGGGGGCAGTGTCACTACGTCGGCGCCTAGTTTTGCCGCCTCGACCGCATGTAGCGGATGGCGGACTGAGGCAACAAGTATCTCGGTGGTTATTGTGTGTGGATATTGACGATAAATTTGCACGATGTCGCGAATCAGTTGCATTCCATCCTGGCTAATATCATCGAGTCGACCAATGAACGGTGAGATAAAGCTTGCGCCAGTTTTTGCGGCCAGCAGCGCTTGCGCTGACGAAAAACACAGCGTGACATTTACCATAGTTCCCTGTGCACGCAACGTTCGACAGGCTTTCAATCCATCCCATGTAAGCGGCACTTTAACCACAATATTTCCCGCGATTGAGGCAAGCTCGCGGCCCTCCGCAATCATCATGTCTGCATTGGTTGCGGTGACCTCAGCGCTCACTGGCCCATCGACCACCTCACACACCTCTGCTAGGACCTCAAACAACGATCGCCCACTTTTTGCTATAAGGGATGGGTTTGTAGTCACCCCGTCAAGGAGTCCGGTCACAGCTAACTCACGAATTTCGTCGATGTTTGCAGTGTCAATAAAGAACTTCATCGGTTGTCCGTTAATATATCTTGGGCGATGGCGACCCTTGCCGCGAAGACATTAACCTATGGATACAGTTGCTGCTAGCACTCTTAAGGACGGCCCCAACGAGGTGGTATCGGTCCTGTTGCCAGTGCCTCTATCAGGTACATACGATTACCGGGTGCCGGATGGTATGTCGCTTGAGGTCGGCCAGTATGTTCGGGTGCCGTTGGGTTCTCGTTCCCTATCGGGCGTGGTGTGGGGGCCGGGGTCGGGAAATGTCCCGGGAAACAAGATAAAGCCAGTGATCCGTTTGTTCGCGTTGCCGCCTATGACACCAGAGTTACGCCATTTGATTGACTGGGTTGCGCGCTACTATGTGACATCGCCGGGTACAGTGCTGCGAATGGCCATGAGCGTGCCAAGCGCACTTGATCCGCCGAAACCCCGCAAATTGTATATTGATAACGGTAGCCGACCAAAAAGGTTAACGCCGCAACGGGCGAGGGTCTTTAGCGCTCTCGCCGACCACTCGCCGAGTTCCGCTGGCGATCTTGCTCGACTGGCGTCGGTCGGGCCTGAGGTGGTCCGAGGATTGGCACGCGCAGGTTACCTGATCGTAGCAGCAGGTACTCGGACCGCGGGGGAAAGTGCCCCGAATCCAGATCATTCGCATCCGAGGTTGTCGAGGTTGCAGCGGGTGGCAGCCGAGGAGCTCTGCTCGTTGATTGATGAGGAACGGTTTGCAGTCGATTTGCTCGATGGTGTGACAGGTGCTGGCAAGACGGAGGTATATTTTGAGGCTATTGCTGCCACACTGAGGGCGGGACGCCAGGTGTTAGTGCTTTTGCCGGAGATTGCCCTCAGCGCACAATGGCTAGGTCGTTTTGAGGCACGCTTCGGGGCCCGTCCTATTGCATGGCACTCAGAGCTTAGCGCTGCCCGCCGGCGCGACAGTTGGAGGGCTGTTTCTTTCGGAGAAGCGCCTTTGGTAGTGGGCGCACGTTCTGCGTTGTTTTTGCCATTTTCTAAGCTCGGTTTGATAGTGGTCGACGAAGAACATGACGCTTCCTACAAACAGGAGGAGGGAGTTTGTTATAACGCGCGAGATGTTGCCGTAATGCGAGGGAGGATAACAGAAACACCTGTCGTGCTGGTCTCCGCGACACCATCATTGGAGAGTCACCATAACGCAAATTCGGGGCGCTATCGTAGGCTCTCACTCCCGAGTCGATACGGACAGGCACAACTGCCTGATATTGAGGCAGTCGACATGCGTCGGCAACCACCCGTACGAGGTCGCTGGTTGTCGCCTGTACTGGATGCAGCCATACGCGAAACGGTAGGCGCGGGAAACCAGGTAATGCTTTTTCTCAATCGGAGAGGATACGCGCCTTTGACGTTGTGTCGAAGTTGCGGTTTTCGTTTGCACTGCCCCAACTGCACGGCTTGGTTGGTTGAACATAGACTAAGTAAAAAGATGTGCTGCCATCACTGTGGGTATGTAGCGCAGCTACTTTACAACTGCCCAAAATGTGGCTCAGAGGCTTCTTTGGTTGCTTGTGGACCAGGGGTGGAGAGAATCGCCGAGGAAGTGGGCAAAGTCGTACCAAGGGCAAGGCTCAGAACTATGACCAGTGATACTATCGGCAGCGTAAGTAATGCAGAATTGTTAGTCAGCGACATGCTTGCAAATCGAATCGATGTCCTGATAGGAACCCAAATGATAACCAAAGGCCATCATTTTCCAGACCTCACTTTGGTCGGGGTCGTGGACGCCGATTTGGGGCTTGCCGGAGGCGACTTGCGCGCAAGCGAGCGCAGTGTCCAACTGCTATCCCAGGTTGCTGGCCGGGCAGGAAGGGCGGAGCGACCGGGCCGGGTACTGTTGCAGAGTTATATGATTGAGCACCCCGTGATTAGGGCTCTGGTCGGTGGTGATCGTGATCGGTTCTTTGCTGCTGAACTTAGGGCCCGTGAAGCTGCACAGATGCCGCCGTTTACACGTCTCGCCGCACTGATCGTGTCCTCCCATACGAAGCAATTGGCGGCAGATGTGGCTGCGGATTTGGCGCGAACAGCGCCTAAGGATGGCAACGTAAAGGTGTTTGGTCCAGCTCCGGCGCCTGTTGCTCAGTTGCGCGGGAGATTCCGGTTTCGCCTTTTGGTAAAGTCTCCGCGCAGACATAATTTGCAGGCTGTGTTGCTTAGTTGGTTAGCCTCTGTTTCATGGCCTAGGGCAGCGACAGTGCGTGTCGATATGGATCCTTACAGTTTCATGTGATTGGATGGGGAGTAATTCCTCGTACTAGATCCGGTATTTTGCCAACCGACATTGCAACGCCAAAGCGACTATGTTACGTAACCGGCCGTCAAGGATGGCGTCAGTTGCCAACGGGGGCGCCGGATTTTCTTTATTTGTCAAATAGTTAATAGGTTTTAACGGGATACAGGCGGGGATCGCACGTGGCTCAGAGGGCAATCGGCATTTCTGGACTCGCAGCACGATATGCGAAGGCCTTGTTCGAACTTGCTAAAGAAATGACTGAAATTGACCGTACAGAGGAAGATCTTATTGCACTAGGGGGGATGCTTGATGGGAGTAGTGAGCTCAATCGTCTGATTCTTAGCCCAGTGATGTCGCGAGTTGAGCAAGGAAAGGCTATGGCTGCGGTGGTGGAACAAGCGGGGCTGGGTGGTTTGACGAAGAATTTTATTAGTCTATTGGCCCGTAATCGGCGTTTATTTGTTTTGCGTCAAATTATCCAGTCTTTTCTGGATCTGAGCGCATCTGATCGAGGAAATGTAACGGCAGAGGTGATAAGCGCAACCCCCCTAAACGGGCCTCAAGTGTCCGCTATTGCAAACCAATTGAGTCGTTCTGCCGGGGAAAATGCCGTCGTGCAAAGTCGAGTCGATGAAGACTTGCTCGGAGGATTGATTGTGAAAATGGGGTCACGCATGGTGGACAATTCGCTACGCAGTAAACTTGAACGCATGAAGCTCGTATTGAAAGGGATCGGATAATGGAAATCCGTGCCGCCGAGATTTCGAAAATTCTTAAGCAACAAATTGCAGATTTTGGGACTGAAGCTGAGGTTGCGGAGGTCGGACAGGTGCTGTCGGTGGGTGACGGTATTGCACGCGTGTACGGCCTGGATAATGTTCAATCGGGGGAGATGGTGGAGTTTCCTGGCGCTATCAAAGGCATGGCGTTAAACCTCGAAACTGACAATGTCGGGATCGTCATTTTTGGCGATGATCGCAATATTAAGGAAGGTGATGTTGTAAAACGAACAAGCTCGATAGTTGATGTTCCCGTTGGGAAAAACATGCTTGGTAGGGTTGTTGATGCTCTAGGCGAGCCAATAGATGGTAAGGGCGCAATCGAGGTTACGGAGCGCCGGCGGATGGAAGTTAAGGCGCCTGGGATTATTCCTCGACAGTCGGTAAACGAACCGATGCAAACGGGCCTCAAGGCAATAGACAGCTTGGTACCGATTGGCCGAGGTCAGAGAGAGCTCATTATTGGCGATAGACAAACGGGTAAGACTGCCCTTGCTATAGATACCATCA
>CAJWOI010000027.1 GCA_913044255.1 uncultured Alphaproteobacteria bacterium | reverse complement strand
GCAATTAAAGGAGCCATACGCTCCGCCAGTTGGTGTTCATATTCTGGTTCATCAATCAGCCACACGCGTGTGATGCCTGAAATCTTGGCACCGTGTTCTGCGACCGCCCCACAATCCTTGCCTGCAACTAGGAGGTCAGCACTGTCCCCTAAGGCGGTGGCAGCGGTTACGGTGTTTAAGGTAGAGGGCTTGATTTCAACATTATCATGTTCAGCGATGATCAGACTGGTCATCATATCACTCCTGCTTCATCACGTAATTTAGTGACTAATTCATTGACATTCGCCACCTTTATTCCGGCGGTGCGCGAGGGTGGATTTTCTACCTTCAGTATGTTGAGGCGTGGAGTGATATCAACGCCGTAATCTTCGGGGGTTTTCTGCTCGATGGGTTTTTTCTTTGCCTTCATGATGTTGGGTAAGGAAGCATAACGGGGTTCATTTAGGCGAAGATCGGTCGAGATGATGGCAGGCATGGCAAGCCAAAGCGTTTCCAGTCCTCCATCTACTTCACGTGTGACTTCTATTTTGCCGTCGACGAGGTCAAGTTTGGAGGCAAAAGTGCCCTGGCCCCAGTCTAATAGACCAGCAAGGATCTGGGCACACTGGTTGCTGTCATCATCTATTGCCTGTTTCCCTAAGACCACTAAATCGGGGTTTTCTATCTGGACAATTTCCTTCAGAAGTTTTGATACCGCAAGTGGTTCGAGCGTCTCCTCGGTGAGCACGTGAATACCGCGATCAGCCCCCATTGCGAAAGCTGTTCGCAGTGTCTCTTGGCATTGTTGGGCACCCATTGAGACCACTACTATTTCATTGACTCTTCCAGCCTCTTTTAGGCGAATGGCTTCCTCGACTGCGATTTCATCAAACGGGTTCATTGACATCTTGACATTGCTTGTTTCAATCCCGGACCCATCTGTTTTGACCCTGATCTTGACGTTGTAATCGATGACACGTTTGACTGCGACTAGCACCTTCATTGAAAAACCTCTTCCGATAAAACACGTAAAACCCAGTCCGATTCCCGGATTACCGCTGATAGATGTGATTATCTTGCACTGTCATATCAGTTGGTCTGAGTCAACGTCATGAATTATGCGTTGGTCTCAGTTAATATAAAAGCAGACTCTAAGTTTGGAATAATACCACAAATAGCACAATCAGGAGTATTGCTAGCGCTTGAAATAGAACACGCAGGCGCATCAATTTGTTGCCGTAAAGCCGGTTAAATTCCCCGCCTCGAATCATTGCAATAACGCCGACCGCCAAAACTGCCAGTACTGCCAATAAAGCGATTGCGATTAGCATCGGGAAAACGGCTCGGAAAGCTTCCACTATGGTTTCTTTTTGTGCTTATGTAGAACAAAAGTGATTATAAAGCGTCTTTTCCCTACATGATATCCGAGCCACTTTCCAATTATATTTGCTCCGGCTACGTGTTTTTCCTTGCCGAATAAGTGTTCGGTTAAGTGACATAGATAATCTAGGGATTTTAATATTGAGGTGCTCGGAAAGTTTCTGGCCAAATAAATTTGTTCGGAGGGTGAGAGACTAGATCTTCTCGTGGTGACCCGTCTGTGTGGCTGCTATTTTCGTCCTCCAATATTCCTCAGTTCCGCTCTTTCACTTTCGCACCTTGACTTCCCAGAAATACGTATCCGATTTGGCGGCATCTGAAGCGAAAATCGATTATGGAATATTTTACGAGTATCAACGTGCCGGAGCTCGGTTGCTCTCTAACAGTCTCCGCGCAATTATCTCCGCCTGTATCTCGCCCGTTCCCTCAAACACATTTAAGATGCGCGAGTCTAACAGCACTCGACTGATGGGATATTCTTCCGCGTAACCATTCCCTCCATGAATCTGCATCGCGTTGTCTGCTGACGACCACGCGATACGGGCCGCAAGAAGTTTTGCCATTCCCGCTTCGAGATCGCAGCGGCGTCCTCCGTCTTTCTCGCGAGCCGCTGCCCAAGTCAATTGACGCGCCATCATGATTTCTACAGTCATGAAAGCGAGTTTGCCCGATATTCTCGGAAAATCGTAGATGGATCGCCCAAACTGTTGGCGCTCTGAAGCATAGTTGAGCCCAAGTTCAAGCGCGTTCTGGGCAACGCCGATGGAACGAGCAGCTGTTTGGATTCGGGCAGTTTCCATGCCACTCATCAGCTGTTTAAACCCTTGTCCTTCAATTTTACCAAGCAAACAATCATCGGGAACTTCAAAGTCATCAAATCCGATCTCGTATTCTTTCATGCCTCGATAGCCCAGTACCTTAATTTCGGTGCCTCGCATACCGGGCGCGGGAAATGGTTCGGCATCTGTTCCTCGTGGCTTTGGCGCTAGTAGTATGCTGACCCCGCGGTGTCCCGGTTGGTTGGGATCGGTTCGTACCAGCATCGTCATCAGATCCGCGCGTGCTGCGTGGGTTGACCAAGTTTTGGACCCGTTGATTTTATAGACATCGCCCGAATGACTTGCCCGGGTGCTTACTGAAGCCAGGTCGGAGCCAACGTTGGGCTCCGTAAACATTGCGGTGGGCAACACTTCGCCTTTGGCTAAGTCAGAAAGCCATCGCTGTTTCTGTGATTCAGTGCCGTGTTCACGAATAAGATCCGCCGCAATCTCCGTTCGTGTTGCGAGCGATCCAACGCCGAGATAACCTCGGCAAAGTTCCTCGGTAACCAGGCACATTGCGATCTTTCCGGATTCGGATCCACCCCATTTTTGTGGAACTGTGAGCCCAAATACGCCGAGTTCCGCCATCTCAGCGATCACTTCATCCGGAATTAAGTTATCGGCTTTGTGCCAGGACTGCGCAAAAGGTGCGATCCTTTTATTTGAAAACTTTTGGAATTGATTTCGGATCAACTGCAAGTCCACGTCTTCCAATCCTAATGCACCGAAGTGACCATCTACGATTAGATTGGCGATCGCTTGGCGAGTTTGCGGATTATTGCCGTCTCGAATCAATCGAGTGACCTCAGTTGTTCTAAAAGCGTGTTCGGCCTCTTCGTCAATTCCAAGGTCAGATAGTCGGACAGTCTCTACCTGACTCATTGTGATGCCACCATTGATTTGTCCCAGATATTCGCCAAATCCAAACCTTAAAATCAATTCTTCCAGTTCACCCAAAATACCCACTGTTTCTAAGCGCTCGGCCCATTTAAGTAATTGATGCAGCGCCTCAATATAAGTTGCGAGCCAGGCGTATCCGTGCAACGAAAACTGATTTGCTACAGCCAACCTGTTATCGAGTTGGCCTTCATGCATCACTGATTTTACTGCGCACTCGCGGGCTTGGTTCTCAAGCTGTTGCGCAGTTTCCAGAGCGGCCCGGCAGCTTGTTAATAGGTTGTTGGTTTTTTTTGAACGCACAGAAATATTTGACGCCTCGGTAGTGTCCTGCTTAATCATACGATTCCAACTCGCTTGCTTTGTGGAAAGCTAGGTTTTTCCCAAAAAAATTCAACTGTCTTAATCATTAATTTTTCTCGTAGCGGCCTGTGCCACGCGTTTTGGCTTGGTCTGTAATTAATCAAAACCCACCATGGAGCGAACACTTGCCGGGCTCTCTCCAGCTCGGCGTAGCGCGCTAATAGTAAGCGCTCGACCTCGCTTAGATAGTCGTCTTCCATCTTTGCTCATTATTAATTTATGGTGTTGCCACTCGGGTATGTTAAGGCCCAACAGACTTTGCAACAGCCGATGCACGCTGCTGGAGTGAAAGAGATCCATTCCTCGAGTCACTAGAGTAACTCGTTGGCGATGATCATCGAGCGTCACGGCTAAATGATAACTTGTTGGAACGTCTTTTCGGGCCAGGACGACATCCCCGGCAGCGGCATCCGCATTGTTTATTCCTTGTTCTCGATCGTTCCAAGTCAACGGTCCGGTGATCGCATGCGCTTTAGTCATGTCCAATCGAAGGGCGTATGGCACGCCGCTTGACAGGCGTACGTCTCGCTCCTTAGGCGTCAACGTTCGGCAAATTCCGGGGTAGATTGGACCATCAGTATTGTGGGGTGCTGCGTCAGCATTAGAAATTTCGGCTTGTATTTCCTTTCGAGTGCAAAAGCAGGGATACAATAAATCAAGTGCATGCAGTTTATTTAGTGCGCGTTTGTAATCGGACATGTTGTCGGACTGGCGACGGGGCTGTCCGGCCCAGTCCAGACCAAGCCAGTGTAGGTCCTCAAAGATTGCGTCCTCGAATTCAGGTCGGCACCGGTCTCGGTCAATATCTTCAATACGCAGCAAAAAACGCCCATTGCGCTCACGTGCTGCATTCCAGGCGAAGATCGCGGCGTAAGCATGGCCCAAATGCATATACCCAGTTGGGCTAGGAGCGAATCGGGTGACGACTTGGAGTGCTGTCCGTGGTTGGGTCATGTCGGGCTGGTTATGGTGTGGCCAAAAGATAAATCATGTTGTTTATTGCGGGTGTGCTGATAGCTTCATTTGTATTAATAATAGAGACTACACTGGCAAAGATTAAATGGCCCTTCCTGACTTGAGTGGCCCCCGGCATCCACCGGCCAATGGTGCCTCGCCACAGAGATTGGTTATCCTCTTACATGGTGTTGGCGCCGACGGAAATGACTTAATTGGTTTGGCACCGCACTGGGCTAAACTGCTGCCCGACACGGAATTTATTTCACCGGATGCGCCATATAGATATGACATGGCCCCGCGGGGACGCCAGTGGTTTAGTATTCGTGATTTTGCACCTGAGAAACTGCAAACAGGTGCCCGGGAAACGGCGCCGATTCTCAATCAATTCATCGATGCGCAGCTATTGCGCACTGGACTCAGTAGCGACCGACTAGCGCTGGTCGGCTTTAGTCAGGGCACCATGATGGCTCTATTTGTAGCCCTTCGTCGAAGTCAGCGGCTTGCTGGCGTCATTGGTTATTCGGGGCGTGCGGTAGATACAGAACCAACTGCCAATGAAGTGAAGTCGCGACCCCCTGTGCTACTAATCCATGGAGACTCCGATGATTTGATCTCGCCAGATGCGATGCTTGAGACCGTCCAAAATTTAGCTTTGTCGGCAATTAGTGCCCAGTGGCATATATGTTCCAACCTTGGTCATGGCATCGATCAGGCAGGTTTGGAGATAGGCGGCCGATTTTTACGTGATTGTTTTACAGGCATGGTTTAACGAGGTTAGATTACATGCTCCGAACGTAGATGAGCTATGTCCACAGCATCGAGGCCTAGTTCATCCGAAAGGACTTCGTCCGTGTGTTCGCCAAGAAGAGGCGGTGGGAGACGGTAACTGACCGGCGTCTTTGATAGACGAATTGGGCTGCCTGCGACCGAGACCTTCTCAGAAAGTGGATGTTGCAACGTGGTTTTGATCCCTCGATGTTTTATATGTGGATCGTCAAATACTTCTCCGATGGAATTCACAGCTCCGCATGGCACTGAGGATCCATTTAGGGCGGCTTGCAAATCTGGGGTATGCCACTGTTTTATTTTTGAGCACAGCATTTCATCCATGGCAACACGATTGGCGAGCCTCATTGCATTGTTGGTGAAACGCGAATCAGAGGCGAGTTTGGATAGTCCTAATACGTTGCAGAGTCGCGCAAACTGTGGATCGTTCCCGACGGCTATAACGAGATTACCATCTGCCGTATCGTATAGGCCGTATGGGGCTACATTGGGGTGAGCGTTCCCCATACGAACAGGTGATTTTCCACTAATAAAATAGCTGGTGGCCATCATCGATAATATTGCGGCGGTACAGTCTAGTAAGGCGAGGTCAATATATTGACCTTCACCAGTTCGTTCTTGGTGAGTAAGCGCTGCTAGTATAGCTACGCTGGCATACATACCGGTGAATAAGTCGGATACCGCAAGTCCGACCTTCTGGGGTCCACCGCCTTGGTCTCCAGGTTCACCGGTTATGCTCATCAATCCCCCCATTGCCTGGATGATGAAGTCATAACCACCCCTGTCTTTATAAGGGCCATTCTGGCCGAAGCCGGTGATAGAGCAGTAAATTAGTCCTGGATTTTCAGCAGCCAGTTCATCGTACCCGAGCCTAAATTTCGCGGCGCCGCCAACACGAAAATTTTCAATTAATATGTCTGACTTAAGAGCCAATTTCCGCACCAATAAGGCTCCCTCAGCTTTAGAAAGATCAATTGTCGCCGATCGTTTATTCCGGTTGGCAGCCATGTTGTAGGCAGTTTCACTTGTATCGTTGCCGTCACGATCTTTAAGGTAAGGAGGTCCCCATTTCCGTGTGTCGTCGCCAACGATGGGGCGTTCAATTTTAATCACGTTCGCACCGAGATCCGCTAAATTTTGCGAAGCCCAAGGTCCGGCGAGTACTCGACTTAAGTCCAACACCTGGATATGTGATAAAGGTCCAGTCATGGCTGTTTGTCCTAGAAATTTACAAGGCGGTAAAGAGCAGTGCAGGATAAGCCAGAAGTGGCACAAATCAAACGACAGCCAACACGTTGCACAACCATTGATGAAATATTCTGCCTTCGTTAGGCTCGTATCTATCAATCGATCACAAAACGTGGGCAGCCTTTGGTACTGCCTATGGTGGGAACACTTTGGCGTCTGGCGGACGAACTAACAGGGAGAGCGCCGGATAATGAGATATGAAAATAGTCCCGCGTTGGTCCTTAATGCTGACTACCGCCCTCTGTGCTATTTCCCGTTGTCTCTGTGGTCTTGGCAGGACACAGTAAAGGCAGTTTTTTTGAATCGGGTAAACATTGTAGCACAGTACGATCGGGAAGTGCGGTCCCCCTCAGTGCGTATACGTTTGCCAAGTGTAATTTCCCTTAAACGGTATGTTCAGGTAGAGCGCCGACCAGCCTTCACCCGCTTCAATGTGTTTTTGCGGGATGGGTTTACGTGCCAATACTGTGGAGAATACTTCGATACTCGTGAACTTACTTTTGATCACATACTACCGAAATCTCGTGGCGGCACTACAACTTGGACGAATGTAATTACGGCATGTGCTAGCTGCAACTTGCGTAAGGGCAACCAAGCGTTAGATAAAGTTGGAATGCGGCCACGACATATGCCTCGGATACCGTCTGTTCGGGAACTCCAAAATGTTGGACGACGATATCCGCCGAACTATTTACACGAAAGTTGGAACGATTATCTCTATTGGGATAGTGAGCTCGATAGCATTTAGTTGGCTCGTGTCGATTTTATTCTCAATTCTACTAAATTCTCTCTGACAGCCAGATTGCAAGTCGGGTCCCAGCGCGTATCGCGTTGCTAAGAGGTTTGTAAGCTGGCGCATCTTCGGCACCATGCGCTACCGCCATATCCCTGTGTGCTATTTCGTCCTGACGAAAATCCTCGAGAGCCGCGCGAAGTTCTTCCTCTTCATCACCCAGTTGCTCAATCTGTTTCGAATAATGTTCGTCAATAACAGACTCCACTGCTTCAGTGCATGCCATAGCTGCACGTTCGCCTAGTGCAGCACTAAAAACGCCCAGCGCAAAACCGGCCACATGCCATAATGGACCCAGCGCGGTGGGACGAACGGCGCGTGTGGCAATCAAATCTTCAAAGTGATTTAGGTGCCTACGCTCTTGCTCCGCCATTTTGCGAATGATGTCTTCGCTGCGGCGGCCGGCTAGCACAGCGAGCTGGCCATCATATATTCGGGCTGCACCGAATTCACCCGCGTGATCAACTCGTATGATGCGGTCAACCCGCTGTGCCTTGGTTTGGTCTCCGGGAAGAAACTCCCGATGGCGGTGTTTGGTTTGAGAGTATATTGGCTCAATCATTGAACTAATTATAAACCCAACGAGCCGCAAATGTCCCGGTGATCACGCTCAAAAGTGTGGACCAGGCCAGATTCCAGGCGGCAAGAGAGAACCCGAGGAACCGCCAAAGGACGTTGCCACAGTTTGCGGTTGGTGCTTCGTTAATCGCGTCCTTTAGGGCTTCAAAATCTGAAACCTCAAATCCCGCGCCTTCACAGCCAGTTGTTCCGTGCCACCAATTATTTTCTACACCAAGATGAAACAGAGCTAGGCCCGCGCCTGTTAGAAAGGCAAAGATACAAAGGATTATTAGTATACCTGATAGTCGGTGATGTTCAGAGTTTCCTGTGATCAGAATGCCAAGGAGTGCCACTCCCACAACAGCGTAATAGGGAAGACGTTGATACTGACAAAGTATGCAAGGGGGTAGGCCCCCAAAAAATTGAAGATAATACGCGCTGCTAAGACTAAATACGCTTACGGCAATTAAAGCGACGAAAGCAGCTCGTGGATGTGTCACAACGATTTTGGGCCCTAGATTAACCATTTGATGAGTAGAAACCCCGCAAAAAGAGAGACCACAAACAGGATTGTAAACTTTCCAAGATTTCTTTCTATGTACGCACGGATGGCGTCGCCGAACCAGTACAGTAGACACGCAATGACAAAGAAGCGGAGTCCCCGAGAGAGGACGGATGCGACAATAAATGTAACTAAGTCAAGATGCGCCAGTCCGCTAGCAATTGTAATCACTTTGTACGGAAAGGGTGTGATTCCGGCAGAGAAAACTATCCAAGCGCCCCATTCATTATAATTTTCTGCAAATCGTTTAAAATTTTCATCGTAGCCATACATGGTCATTAGGGGATCTCCGATGGCTTGCCAGAGTCCGTAACCGATATAGTACCCGAGCATTCCCCCTAGAACGGAGGCTACCGTGCATACAGTCGCTATCCAGAAGGCTTGGCGGGGCTTAGATAATACCATTGGCACCAGCATCGCATCTGGTGGAATAGGGAACACGGAACTTTCAACGAATGAGACGCCAGCAAGTGCCGCCATTGCATGACGATGACGAGACAGCGCCATGACCCGGTTGAAAAGTCGGGCCAAAAAATTATTGGGACCGTTATCGCCGCCGTGAATGAGTTTTTTTTGTTGCTTAGACATGAACTGGTATGTCCATATGAATATAATTTAAAAGTTGAGATTGCTATTTGGTTGATAGATAAAAAGCACATTCCTCTTTTGAATATACCGGCTAATTCATACTATATGGGACATCAATTATAGCGATATGTGAGTTGGTCGTGGGATTTAAACGCCAAACTTGCAGTGGACGTGAGCGGAGAATTGTTTAAATATTATTGTTAAATCTAGGCTTGATTCGGTTTTTTTGATGCCCCTGTGGCGGAATTGGTAGACGCGGCAGACTCAAAATCTGTTGTCCTTCTGGACGTGGGAGTTCGAGTCTCCCTGGGGGCACCATAATTTTAAGGCAGTTCCGTCCTGCCAATGAGGGATCTATCTATTTCTCGAGCTGCTTCGCGACCTTCATTGATTGCTCGAACCACAAGAGACTGTCCACTACGACAGTCTCCCGCGGAAAACACCCCGGTCACCGACGTTTGGTATTTACCTTTCTTGGCATTGTAATTTGATCGATCGTCGAGTTCTATTCCAAGTGGCTTCGAGATGTAATGTTCAGGGCCTAGAAATCCCATGGAAAGAAAAACGAGCTCAACATCCCAGGTTCGTTCAGAACCCTCAACGTTTTTGAACTCACCGTTCTCAAACGAGACATCCATGGTTTTAAGGCCTCTTAGGTTACCCTTGTCGTCTCCCACAAATTCAGTGGTAGAGATTGAGTAAACGCGCGGATCCTTGTTGAACTTTGCCGCTGCTTCCTCGTGGCCGTAATCAACCTGAAAAATGGTTGGCCACAATGGCCAGGGATTATTTGGGCTGCGTTCAGATGGAGGTGTAGGGAAAAGTTCAAAATTTGTGAGAGTTTTACATAGATGCCGCATTGAGGTGCCAAGACAATCTGTTCCAGTGTCTCCGCCTCCTATCACAATCACGTTCTTGTCTTTGGCGCTGATGTATTTCCCGTCCTCGAGATTCGAATCAAGCAGGCTTTTTGTGGTTTTGGTCAAAAATTCCATGGCGAAGTGCACACCATTCAAATCGCGGCCTGGGATAAGGAGATCACGGGGCATTGTGGCGCCAGTAGCGAGGAGCAGGGCGTCCACATCAGATAGGATCTCGGTTACCGATCTCGTTCCATTCTGTCCATCGCCAATGTCGGCATTGGCAACGAACTCCACACCCTCTTCTTGTAACAGGTCGACACGTCGCTCCACTACCTGGTTTTTGTCGAGCTTCATGTTTGGGATTCCATACATCAGCAATCCACCAATTCGATCCTCGCGCTCGTATACAGTGACTTGATGACCAGCAGAGTTGAGCTGTGCTGCTGCGGCAAGTCCCGCGGGCCCGGAACCAACGATCGCTATTTTCTTGCCGGTACGTGATTGTGGAACGATTGGCGTTACCCAGCCTTCGGCAAAACCTCGGTCTATGATTGCCATTTCGATATTTTTGATTGTCACCGAGGGATCAGTGATTCCCAGGACGCAGGAGCCTTCACAGGGCGCAGGGCAAACACGGCCAGTAAATTCGGGAAAATTATTGGTCTTATGCAACCGGTCTAGTGCATCACGCCATTGGCCGGAGTAAACAAGGTCGTTCCACTCCGGAATGAGGTTGTGGATGGGGCAACCGCTCCGTGCATTAATCGGATTAATGTCAGGAGACTGGCAAAATGGTACGCCACAATCCATGCATCGGGACGCCTGGTTCGTCAAACGTTGCACATCGTGATCCGTATAGATTTCTTCGAAGTCTGCTATGCGCTCGGTTGCATTCCGATACGGTGCAGGTTCCCGATTGTGTTCTTTGAATCCTGTTGTTTTACTCACCGCTGGATTCCATTCTCTGCGGCTTCTTCCGGCTCTCCAGAACGCGTTTATAATCAAGTGGCATTACCTTGACGAATTTTGTAAGCGATAGTGCCCAGTTACCGAGTAGGCGTTTGGCTACTTCTGAACCTGTAGATTCTTGGTGTTTTTCGACTAAGTGCTTCAACTCTGTTATATCGTCGTTCTCAAGGAGCTCCTCGAGAGCAACCATCCCGAGATTACAGCGTTCCTTAAACGTGGCCTTTTCATCGTAAATGTATGCTACGCCCCCACTCATTCCTGCTGCAAAATTGCGGCCTGTAGGCCCGAGAATAACTACTCTACCTCCGGTCATGTACTCGCAGCCATGGTCTCCGACGCCTTCTATTACCGTCGACGCTCCGCTATTCCGTACACAAAATCTTTCTGCAGCTATTCCTCGAAAAAAACTTTCACCCGACGTGGCGCCGTAGAGTGCCACGTTGCCAATCAAGACTTGTTCTTCGGACGCAAAGGTGCTCACTTTTGGAGGGTAAATAATTAGCCGCCCACCCGAAAGGCCTTTGCCGACGTAATCGTTTGCATCTCCTTCAACTTCTAACGTCACACCCTTTGAGAGCCATGCACCAAAGCTCTGACCGGCACTGCCACTAAATTTAAAATGGATTGTGTTGTCAGGCAGCATGGCAGAGCCAACGCGACGGATGATTTGATTTGATAACATGCCACCAACCACGCGATTAGTATTCTGGATTCTGAGTTCATGACTAACCTTTTTGCCGTTTGCGAGCGCTGGTTCGGCGAGTTCGATCAGTTGTTTGTCGAGGGCTTTGTCGAGACCATGGTCTTGGTCGTGCACACGGTATACACCTAGGCAATTACTTGGCTCGACCGCTCTCGTAAGCACGTTTTCAAGATTGATCCCTTTGGCTTTCCAGTGGTCAACGGCCGTATCAATGAGAAGTGCATCCGTTCGCCCAATCATTGTGTTAACCGTAGGAAAACCAAGATCTGCCATAATATTTCGCAACTCTTTTGCCATCATAAAAAAGTAGTTGATGACATGTTCCGGCACACCACGAAATTTCTGACGCAAGTCAGGATCCTGAGTCGCAATTCCTACCGGGCATGTATTGAGATGGCACTTGCGCATCATTATGCAGCCAAGGGCGATTAGTGGCGCTGTGCCAAAACTGTATTCCTCGGCACCCAAGAAGGCTGCAATCGCGACATCCCGACCGGTCTTTAATTGACCATCGGTCTGCAGAGTCACTCTTGAGCGTAGGTTGTTCATCACCAGGGTTTGATGAGTCTCAGCGATTCCGAGTTCCCAAGGGACCCCGGCATGTTTAATGGAGGTCAACGGTGATGCGCCTGTTCCCCCTGAGTCACCGGCGATTACGAGATGGTCTGTACGAGCCTTTACTACTCCCGCAGCAACGGTTCCCACCCCGATAGCAGCACCTAGTTTTACGCTAATACGGGCCTCGGGATTCGCATTCTTAAGGTCGTGGATAAGCTGTGCGATGTCCTCGATCGAGTAGATATCATGGTGAGGGGGTGGGCTAATGAGGCCGACTCCCGGTGTTGAATGACGCAGGGATGCAATGTAGTCGTCAACTTTTCCACCAGGGAGTTCGCCGCCCTCACCTGGCTTTGCACCTTGAACAATTTTTATTTGTAACTCATCAGCGTTTGTGAGGTAGTTAATGGTTACACCAAAACGACCACTTGCCACTTGTTTGATGGCAGAGCGCTTCGAGTCTCCATTTTCGAGTGGGGAGAACCGTTCCGGGTCTTCCCCACCTTCACCGGTGTTAGATTTTCCGCCAATCCGATTCATTGCAATCGCAAGAGCTTCGTGAGCTTCCTTCGAGATAGAGCCAAAGCTCATCGCGCCGGTTGCAAAACGTTTTAGAATATCGTTTTCGGACTCCACCTCTGTTATGGGAATCGGTCCACCGTTCGCATCAGAATTAAAGCGGAGTAGACCCCTGAGTGTTGAATTTCGAGTACTTTCCTGATTGGCGTGCTCCGAGAACCTTTCGTAAGCCTTCTCGTCATTTCCTCTTGCGGCGATTTGTAGATGTGAGATCGATGCGGGATCCCACATATGAGTATCTCCGTGTCGGCGCCAGTGAAAGTCTCCTGGATTTTGCAGCACTGGGATCGCTACGGTGTCGCGGGGTGGAAACCCGAAGGAATGGCGCCTTTCCATTTCTTCAGCAAGCACCTCGAAACCAACACCTTGCACACGGCTTGCTGTTCCATGAAAACAACGTTCAATGACCTCATTGGCAAGGCCAACGGCCTCAAAGATTTGGGCACCTTTGTATGAATGCAGAGTAGAAATACCCATTTTTGCCATCACTTTAAGAATGCCTTTTGCCACGCCCTTTTGGTAGGCCGTGACGACGTCACTATCAGCGTCAATGTGTTTGGCGTCGTCCAGGTAGCCGTTACGACGAGCGTCCCACAAAGCCTCGAAAGCCAGGTAGGGGTTGATCCCATCCGCACCAAAACCTATCAGAAGGCAATGGTGGTGAACCTCTCGAGCCTCTCCTGTTTCAATTACGATCCCGACCCTGGTGCGAAGGTGCGATCGAACCAGATGATGGTGCACAGCGCCTACTGCGGCGAGGGCACTGATGGGTACCTTATCAACGTCAATGCTGCGATCACTTAGAATTACAATTTCGATGCCGTGATTGATCGCGTCGGTAGCTTCCTCACAGATGCGGTCAAGAGCCGATAGGAGCCCGAGCCTTCCTGACCCCTTCTCAAATGTAATATCGATCTCGCGGGACCGCCAACCCCGATAGTCAAGGTGTTTTAGCGCCGCTAGGGCCTCGTTGGGCAGGATGGGATGCGGTATGCGGAGTCTGTGGGCATTTTCCTCTTTCGGCTCTAACAAATTTCTTTCAGGTCCGATGTAACACTCCAGAGCCATGATCACTTCTTCGCGTATCGAGTCGATGGCCGGGTTTGTAACCTGAGCAAAGAGCTGTTTGAAGTAGTCGTACAGCATGCGTGGTTTTTCCGACATAACCGCAAGTGCGCTGTCATTACCCATGGAACCGAGTGGATCACGCAGTTCTTTCACGAGCGGTTGCAGCATAAACTGCATGGTCTCAGTGGTGTATCCAAATGCCTGCATGCGCGTAAGAAGTGTGCTCTTGTTGAATCCTTGTACTGCAGTAGGTACAGGGAGATCTTCCAGGGTAATGCGCTGTCGTTTGAGCCAGTCTCCGTACGGCTGACTCCTGGCCCATTCGGATTTAATTTCCTCGTCCGGAATCATCCGGCCCGCCTCAAAATCGATCAGGAAAATTTTTCCGGGTTGTAGCCGGCCTTTCTCTATGACGGTTGCGGGGTCAATGTCGACGACACCAACTTCGGATGCCATGATGCATTTGTCGTCGTTGGTGATGTAGTACCGAGATGGACGTAAGCCATTCCGGTCTAGGACTGCGCCAATGTAGGTGCCGTCGGTGAAGGCGATGGAAGCTGGACCATCCCAGGGCTCCATTAGGCAGGACTGATATTCGTAAAAGGCCTTTTTGTCGTCCGCCATCGCCTCATCTTGTTGCCAGGCTTCCGGAATCATCATCAAGACCGCTTCTTGCAGTGTCCTCCCGGACATCAACAAAAACTCTAAGACGTTATCGAACGTTCCGGAGTCTGAGCAATCAGGTTCGACGATAGGAAATAATTTTTCGAGTCTTTCACCGAAAAGCTCGCTTTTAACTGACCCTTGGCGAGCATTCATCCAGTTTTTATTTCCAAGCAGCGTATTAATCTCGCCGTTATGGCACATAAACCGATTCGGTTGGGCGCGGTCCCAGGACGGGAAAGTATTGGTTGAAAATCGCGAGTGCACCATTGCTAGGTGTGACTCGTAATCTGCAGACGTAAGATCGGGAAAAAATGGAAAAACTTGTTGCGGGGTAAGCATCCCCA
>CAJWOI010000026.1 GCA_913044255.1 uncultured Alphaproteobacteria bacterium | reverse complement strand
GTTAAGAATGTAAACAAGGCTATTCGAGGTCACTTTGCGAAAGCTAATGTGGTACCTAAACGTCGGTTGGCTGAATTTCGAGTAAGTAGTGATGCACTAGTTGATGTTGGCGCAGAGTTGTCAGCTGGTCATTTTGTCGAAGGGCAGTTCGTGGATGTCACTGGCATTTCAATTGGTAAGGGATTTGCCGGTGCAATGAAACGGCACAATTTCGCGGGGCTGCGGGCGAGTCATGGTATTTCGGTGTCGCATCGCAGTCACGGATCTACAGGTCAATCCCAGGATCCTGGCAAGGTCTTTAAGGGCAAGAAAATGGCTGGGCAAATGGGTGCACGTCAAGTTACCGAGCAAAATCTTTATGTAGTTCGGACCGATAAAACTCGCGGACTGTTGATGGTTATGGGTGCGGTACCGGGCCCTAAGGGCGGTTATGTCAAGGTGAGAGATGCGCAGAAACGCGCTTTGCCATCTATGGCACCGTATCCAGCTGGCCTTAAAGGTTCCGACGCTTCGGGTCATTCAGGAACTGATTCTCAAAAAAATATGGACGACGTAGTTTTGTCTTCCGAAAATTCTGACGACGGAACCGGTGAGGGGGCAGAGGCGTAGTTACAATGGAATGCAAAGTATTGACCCTTGATAACAAGCAGGCTGGCCAACTTGATTTAGCAGACGAGGTCTTTGGTATAAATGTTCGTCGGGATATTCTGCATCGTGCCGTGAAATGGCAGTTGGCGAAACGCCAGGCTGGCACCCATAAGGTCAAGGAACGAGGAGAGGTTAGGGGCACTACGGCGAAAATGTATCGGCAAAAAGGTACTGGTCGAGCTCGTCATGGGTCGAAGCGTGTTTCTCAATTCGTTGGTGGCGGTGTAGTGTTTGGTCCTGTAGTGCGTAGTCATGCTCACGGTTTGCCGAAAAAGGTTCGTCGCCTAGCATTAAAATGTGCTTTGTCTTCTAAACAGTCTGAGGGTAAATTGGTCGTGCTTGATTCTGTTGCCCTCAAAAATTCAAAGACCAAGGTGTTGGCATCGCAAATATCTGCGTTTGGTTGGCAGTCTGCGTTGATCATTGATGATATTGAAATTGACGCCAATTTTGAGCGTGCCGCTTTTAACCTGCCAAATATTGATGTTCTTCCGAGCCAGGGCGCGAACGTGTACGACATTCTCCGCCGCGATGTGTTGGTATTGACGAAGGCCGCCGTTGGCGCACTTGAGGAGCGGCTGAAATGACTACAGAACGGGATTTTGACGTTCTTGTTGGGCCATTGGTTACCGAGAAAGCTACCTTGCTTAGTGAAAACGGTCAGATTGCGTTTCGGGTACGATTGGATGCCACCAAGGCAGAGATTCGCAAGGCAGTTGAACACTTATTCGATGTCAAGGTGACTGCCGTCAACACATTGCGCGTGAAAGGTAAGACCAAGCTATTTCGCGGCCGACGTGGTCGGCGGTCAGATTATAAAAAGGCGATCGTTACTTTGGCGGAAGGTCAGAACGTAGATTTTTTGGCTGGCTTATAGGGGGACTTGGTTTTGGCACTTAAACAATTTCGACCAATGACACCCTCTCAGCGTCAGCTGGTACTGGTGGACCATTCCTCGTTGCACAAGGGAAAGCCCATTAAGTCTTTGACAGTGGGCCTTGCCAAATCCGGAGGACGCAATACCCAGGGACGAATGACAGTTCGACATAGAGGGGGTGGGCATAAACGACGTTACCGCCTAGTTGATTTTAAGCGTCGCAAATTTGATATGCCTGCAACCATAGAGCGGCTCGAATATGACCCCAATCGAACCGCCTTCATTGCTCTGATCCGTTATGAGGATGGTGAGTTGTCGTACATTCTTGCACCTCAACGGGTATATCCGGGCGATCAGATCATTTCTGGAGAGCGGGCAGATATAAAGCCGGGCAACGCCATGCCCATGAAAAACATGCCGATTGGTACAGTGATTCATAATATTGAGATGAAGCCAAACAAAGGTGGACAACTTGCGCGTGCGGGCGGGACTTACGCCCAGTTGATTGGTAAAGATGGGGGCTATGCGCTGCTACGTCTGTCGTCTGGTGAGCAACGAATGGTTCGAGGAGAATGCATGGCATCAATTGGTGCCGTATCGAATCCGGACAGACAGAATATAAAGCTTGGTAAGGCTGGCCGTAGTCGGTGGCTAGGGCGTCGGCCGAAGGTGCGCGGAGTAGCGATGAATCCAGTGGACCATCCTCATGGCGGGGGAGAGGGTCGCACTTCTGGCGGTCGTCATCCGGTCACACCCTGGGGTGTTTCAACGAAGGGGAAGCGAACTCGTAGCAATAAACGAACCGACAAGCTAATTTTGCGACGTCGGCGTAATAAGAAATAACTGGGAGGTTTGGCTGTGGCGCGCTCGGTGTGGAAGGGACCATTTGTTGACGGCTATTTATTAAAGAAAGTGGATGAAGCTAATGCTTCGAGCCGTCAGTCCGTTATTAAAACGTGGTCACGACGTTCAACAATTTTGCCGCAGTTTGTAGGCCTGACATTTGGTGTACATAATGGCAAGAAATTTATCCCTGTATTGATCACTGAAGATATGGTCGGGCATAAGCTTGGTGAGTTTTCTCCGACGCGGACGTTTTATGGTCATTCTGCTGACAAAAAAGTGCGGAGAATTTGAGTATGGGCAAGCGACGGACAGAACGACGGCTGAAAGAGAACGAAGCGATGGCCGTTGCGCGGCGTTTGCGCACTGGTGCACGCAAGCTTAACCTTGTTGCTGGACTGATTCGCGGGTTGCCGGCAGAAAAGGCGCTAGCGCAATTAAAGTTTTCGAAACGGCGAATCTCGGGTGAGGTCAAGAAAGTTCTCGAGTCAGCTATCGCAAATGCGGAGAATAACCACAATCTCGACGTTGATCGATTGGTTGTGGCTGAGGCATATGTTGGGAAAAGTCTAACCATGAAGCGATGGCGCCCACGCGCTCGTGGTCGTATGGGTCGGATCATCAAACCGTTCAGCCGGATGACTGTTGTTGTCCGAGAGCAAGAGGAAATGTAGCGATGGGTCAAAAAGTCAATCCGATTGGGATGCGCCTCGGTATTAATCGAACTTGGGATTCTCGCTGGTACGCTGATAGTGGTTACGGGGAGCTGTTGCAGGAGGATTTAAAGATTCGTTCATATTTGTTGAAGCGTTTAGGCCAGGCCGGTGTGAGTAAAGTTGTTATAGAACGTCCGTCGAAAAAGGCGAGAATAACCATTCATACGGCTAGGCCTGGTGTAGTGATTGGTAAGAAGGGTGCGGACATTGAAAAACTCCGATCTCAAATAAGTCAAATGACTGAGAGCGAAGTCCACCTCAATATCGTTGAAATTCGAAAACCTGAGATTGAAGCCCAGTTAGTAGCGGAAAATGTTGCGCAGCAGTTGGAGCGGCGCGTGGCTTTTCGGAGAGCTATGAAGCGTGCCGTCCAGTCTGCCATGCGGCTGGGAGCCCAGGGGATCAGGATTAATGCAGGAGGCCGTCTTGGTGGCGCAGAGATAGCGCGCACCGAGTGGTATCGAGAAGGTCGAGTGCCTCTGCATACTTTACGAGCAGATGTTGATTATGGTGTTGCGCGCGCAGATACCGCTTACGGCACTTGTGGCGTTAAAGTTTGGATTTTTAGGGGTGAAATCCTGGAGCATGATCCGATGGCGCAAGAGCGTCGTCGCGCCGAATTGCAAGGTGCAAGGGTCTAACAGAACGGGTAACGAGTGATGCTAAGTCCTAAAAGGACCAAATACCGAAAACAGCAAAAAGGGCGTATCCACGGTATGGCTAAGGGAGGGACGTCGTTGAATTTTGGAGCCTTTGGTCTGAAGGCTGAGCAGGCGGGTCGAATTTCTGCGCGCCAAATTGAAGCGGCACGACGAGCGATAACACGCCACCTTAAGCGTACTGGCCGTATGTGGATTCGGATTTTTCCTGATGTCCCAATCAGCAAGAAGCCAGTTGAAGTACGGATGGGCAAGGGTAAGGGTGTGCCAGAATTTTGGGTGTGCCGAATAAAGCCTGGGCGCGTGATGTTTGAAGTTGATGGGGTGCAGGCCTCGCTGGCAAAAGAAGCGTTCCGGCGCGGCGCCGACAAGTTGCCAATTCGCACTCGTTTCGTTACTCGAATAGGAGGGGAATCTTGATAATGAAAATTGAAGATGCCCGCGCTAAGAATGATGGGGAACTCGGATCGGAACTCATGGCGCTAAAAAAGGAACAATTGAATTTACGGTTTCAGCGCGCCACAGGTCAGCTCGAAAACACAGCTCGTGTTCGGAGCGTTCGCCGAGATGTGGCTCGTATTAAAACAATTTTGGCGCAACGCGCGGGACGGCCCTTTTAAACAGGCAAGCCAATGATCGGATAACGAGATGTCGAGACGAGTTCTTCAAGGTGTTGTGGTCGGCGATAAAGCCGACAAGACAGTGGTGGTTCAGGTGGACCGCCGGATACAGCATCCGTTGTACAAGAAGTTTATGCGCCGTTCGAAGAAGTACCTGGCACATGATGAAAAAAATTTTAGCAAAGTTGGCGACCGGGTTCAAATTCGGGAATGTCGACCGCTGTCCAAGAGTAAGCATTGGGAAGTGGTAGTTGGATGATGGGCAGAAGCTTTATCGATCGGGTGACTTTGGCCGTGATGGGATTGAAGCCATGATTCAGATGCAGACGTATCTTGAAGTAGCTGATAACTCGGGTGCGCGTCGCGTCCAATGCATCAAAGTGCTTGGTGGATCGGGTCGTAAGACGGCTTCAGTTGGGGATGTGATCGTGGTTTCAGTAAAGGAAGCGATCCCAAGAGGCAGAGTAAAAAAAGGTGATATCCACCGCGCGGTGATAGTGCGTACAGCAAAGGAAATTCGCCGATCAGATGGTGGTGCAATCCGTTTTGATAAGAACGCAGCGGTTCTGCTTACACCACAAAACGAGCCTATTGGAACCCGTATTTTTGGACCTGTCACTCGTGAACTTCGAGCCAAACAATTTATGAAGATAATTTCTTTGGCTCCCGAGGTGTTGTAATGACAGAGAAATTACGCCTTAAAAAGGGGGACGAGGTCGTTGTTCTGACGGGTCGGGACCGAGGAAAAACTGGTGAAGTTACCAAGATAGTACTTAAGAAGAATCAAGTGATTGTGCAGGGAGTACGCGTGGCTAAACGGCATACCGCGCCGTCAGCGAGCAATCCTGGGGGAATTATTGATAAAGAGATGCCAATTGATATTTCAAATGTGGCGCTGATCGACCCCAAAGACCGTAAACCAACCAAGATCGGTTATCGATTCTTGGAGGATGGACGTAAAGTTCGTTTCGCCAAACGTTCTGGCGAAGTCATTGATCGTTAGGCGCAAGATATGTCTCGTCTTCAAGAACATTATGAAAAGGTAGTGATACAGGCTCTGGTTGAAGAATTCAGTTATGGGAATTTGATGCAAGTGCCAAAGCTGGAAAAGATTGTAGTTAATATGGGCGTTGGAGAAGCGGGCCGGGAGGCCAAGAAAATTGAGGGTGCAGTGGCAGACCTAACCGCGATAACGGGTCAAAAACCAGTCATTACTAAAGCCAAGAAATCGATAGCAAATTTCAAATTACGGGAGGGCATGATAGTTGGTTGCAAAGTGACGTTGCGAGGAGACCGGATGTACGAGTTCTTGGACCGCCTTGTTAATATAGCTTTGCCTCGTGTACGTGATTTTCACGGTGTTCCCCAAAAAAGCTTTGATGGTCATGGAAATTATTCGCTTGGTCTTAAGGAGCAAATTGTCTTTCCGGAAATTGATTACGATGCTGTCGATGAGGTGCGCGGTTTGGATGTGGTTATAGTGACTACGGCTAACACTGACGATGAAGGGCGAGCTCTTTTGGAAGGTTTTAATGTTCCGCTGACTGGGTCAGAACGTCAACTCTAATAAGGAGGCATTTGCATGGCAAAAAGCAGTGCCATTGAAAGAAATAAAAAACGTCGCAAACTTGTGGCTAAAAATGCCGCAAGGCGGGCGGCACTGAAAGAGGTTTCACGAGACCGAGCATTAGCTCCGGAGGAGCGATTTGCTGCGTGTTTAGCGTTGGCTAAGTTGCCGCGTAATAGCTCTGCGGTGCGTATTCGCAACCGTTGCCAGTTAACTGGACGTCCACGCGGTGTTTACCGCAAGTTCGGAATGTCGCGTATAGGCTTACGCGAACTCGCCTCCGCGGGGCAAATTCCGGGCATGACTAAATCGAGTTGGTAGAGGTAGTCTGATGACGATGACTGATCCGCTTGGCGATATGCTTACCCGTATCCGTAATGGCCAGCAGGGAGGTAAGCCGCAGATTAATTGCCCATCTTCTAAATTTCGCGCTAACGTGCTCGAAGTTTTAGAACGCGAGGGATACATACGCGGTTACCGACACGTTGAGGAGAGTCAATCTCAACCCCATCTAGAAATAGAACTCAAATACCATGATGGTTCTCCCGTTATCAGGACCATTAAGCGAATATCCAGGCCTGGTCGCCGCATTTATGCCTCGATTAAAGATTTAAGGCCGATAAACAATGGATTAGGAATATCAATTTTATCAACGCCTCGTGGAGTGATGTCGGACGCTGAGGCTCGGGCGGCTAATGTTGGTGGTGAAGTACTGTGTATGGTTATTTGATAAACCGGCGTCATTAGTGCGGTAGAGGAGGCTGCGTTGTCAAGAATTGGGAAGAACCCGGTCGAAGTTCCGGACGGTGTTGAGGTGCTGGTTTCAGGCCAGCAGGTGAACGTTAAAGGTAAACTTGGTGAGTTAACCGACACGCTTGCACCCGAGGTTGAGATTACGCGCGAGGCAAACAAGATTTGGGTTACTCCACGTGATGCAGAGGTTCGGACTCGCTCCATGTGGGGTCTGGGTCGAACGCTTATTAAAAATATGGTGGCTGGTGTTTCGGAGGGTTTTAGTCGGAAGCTAGAAATTGTTGGGGTTGGCTATCGAGCTGCCGTTGAGGGCAATGTGCTTACTCTGCAGCTGGGTTATAGTCACGACATACAGGTGATGATTCCAGATGATATTAAAGTGACTTGTGAAAGACCGACGTCGATTGAAATAACAGGCCCTGACAAACAGAAAGTTGGACAGCTAGCCGCGGATATTCGTGGTTTACGTAAACCTGAGCCTTACAAAGGGAAGGGCATAAAGTACGAAGGTGAATATATTTTTCGCAAAGAAGGTAAAAAGAAATAGGTTTTCCCAATGTTGGATCCCCGTAAATTATCTCAACGTCGTCGCAGGCGCACTAGACATCAGATTCGTAAAGTATCTGGCGGAAAGATGCGCCTAAGCGTGTTTCGCTCAAACAAAAATATTTATGCTCAGGTTATAGATGATGGTGGTGGCTGCACCCTGGCGGCGGCGTCAACGTTGGATCAAGAATTGCGGTCTAATCTGAAGACCGGCGCTGATATTGAAGCTGCTAAGCAAGTAGGTGCACTAATTGCGAAGCGGGCGAAGGCTGTCGGCGCGACTCGATTGGTGTTCGATCGTGGTGGCTATCTCTACCATGGGCGTGTTAAGGCGTTAGCCGATGCCGCGCGTGAAAATGGATTAAAATTTTAAGGAAAGATAAAGGCCAAACTAATGGCGAAGAATGATTCTAGACGAGGTAACACACGAGGCGGGCGCGATGGTCGACGCAATAGGAACCGGGGTGAAAATGAAACGGATCTAATTGACAAACTTGTCAGCATTAACCGAGTCGCTAAAGTGGTTAAGGGCGGTCGGAGATTTGGCTTTGCGGCATTGGTCGTGGTCGGTGATGGTCGTGGTCGGGTAGGGTTTGGAAATGGGAAAGCCCGTGAAGTGCCAGAAGCAATCCGAAAGGCGACTGAGAAAGCGCAACGTGGTTTAGTTCGGGTTCCTTTGCGTGAAAGCCGGACCTTGCATCATGATGTAAACGGACGATTTGGTGCGGGTCGTGTCGTGCTTCGGGCAGCTCCGCCGGGGACGGGTATCATTGCAGGAGGACCAATGAGGGCAGTTTTTGAGACTTTGGGTGTTCAGGATGTTGTCACGAAATCTATCGGAAGTTCTAATCCATATAATATGGTGCGCGCTACCTTTGAGGCATTGGCCAAAATAGAAACCCCACGTCTCGTTGCAGCCAAACGGGGGAAAAAAGTCGCGGAAATCCGTGGGAAACGTGGCAAGGCGGCGGAGACGGTACAGGAGTGAATTTATGGCGACCAAAAAATCACAGAGACTTAAGGTAACTCAGACCGGCAGCCCCATAGGGAGGCCTGAAGACCAGCGTGCAACTCTGATTGGCCTGGGACTAAATAAGATGCACCGAAGTCGTCTACTTGATGACGGTCCGGAAATACGAGGGATGATTGAGAAAGTTCATCATTTAGTCCGGGTTGAAAGCGTTAACTGAGGTCAAATTAGCTGGGGCTGGAAGGATTATAAAATGAAATTAAATGAGCTCCGCGACAACTCAAATGCGACTCGTGATCGCGTCCGAGTAGGGCGTGGTATAGGCTCGGGATCAGGGAAGACCGCCGGCCGTGGTCATAAAGGGCAAAACTCGCGTTCAGGCTCTGGCATGAAGGGATTTGAGGGCGGCCAAATGCCACTCTACCGTCGTCTGCCCAAACGTGGTTTCCACAACCTATTTACGAAGCGCTATGCCGTTGTCAATATCGGCCAGTTACAGGCGGCCATTGATCATAAGAAACTCGACCCAAAAAAAGTGATTACTGGTGATTCTTTGTTGGAAGCAGGGCTGATAAAAAGACTCGAGAATGGGGTGCGTGTTCTGGGAAAGGGCGAGTTAAAGGCTAAGGTATCTATTGAAGCCGTTGGTGCAAGCAAAGGTGCTGTGGCCAAAATTCAAAAGGCAGGAGGTACGCTAAAATTTTTGAAAGTTGAATCTACTCGCCCGGATATGCCGGATGTAGAATCGAGCCAATCAACGTGATTGGACTCGCCTCAATGGAGGGCTAGTTAGTTATGGCTTCGGCCGCGGAACAACTTGCAGCGAGTATTAACTTTGGCGCTATCGGCAAGGCGACCGAACTGAAGAAAAGGTTGTGGTTCACTTTCGGCGCCCTAATTATATACAGACTCGGCACCTATATTCCTCTTCCTGGTATTGATCCAGTAATCCTCGACGACATATTTCGTCAGCAAGCCGGCGGCATTATCGGCATGTTTAACATGTTCTCCGGTGGTGCCTTGGGGCGTATGACAATTTTCGCTCTTAATATTATGCCGTATATTTCGTCTTCCATCATAATACAGTTGATGACCACGGTGTCTCCGCATTTGGCACAACTTAAAAAGGAAGGTGAATCAGGTCGTAGAAGAATCACGCAATATACTCGATACGGCACCGTTATCCTCGCGACTTTCCAGGGGCTTGGTATTGCAGTGGGTCTTGAGGGTATGACGGGCAGTCAAGGATCAGCGGTCCTTGATCCGGGCCTGGCCTTTCGGGCAGTAACTGTGATTACGTTGGTTGGTGGCACGATATTTCTAATGTGGCTGGGCGAACAGATCACAGCCCGTGGTGTCGGAAACGGTATTTCCTTAATCATTATGGCAGGTATAGTTGCGGAACTCCCGGCGGCGATGGCAAGTACGCTGGAGCTTGGTCGCACGGGTGCTTTGTCGGCTTTGTTCATAATTTTATTGATGGGGATGACAGTAGCTGTCATTGCGTTTATCGTTTTCGTTGAGCGCGCCCAACGCCGATTGCTTGTTCAGTACCCAAAGCGACAAGTAGGCAACCGGATGTCTGGTGGTGAAAGTACCCATTTGCCGTTGAAATTAAATACTGCTGGTGTGATTCCACCAATTTTTGCTAGCTCATTGCTTTTGCTACCCATCACTGCGATGAGTTTTTCTGCCAACTCCGGTCCGGACTGGTTGGGCAATGTCTCCGCGATGTTGTCGCGTGGTTCGCCTGGTTACTTACTTCTGTATATATCGTTAATCGTATTTTTTGCATTTTTCTACACCTCCGTTGTATTCAATCCTGAGGACACTGCGGACAATCTTAAGAAGAACAACGGTTTTATACCGGGCATTCGGCCAGGGAAAAATACTGCTGAGTATATTGACTATGTGCTGCGGCGTTTAACTACTGCGGGGGCAATTTATCTTTCAGCAGTTTGTGTTTTGCCCGAGATTTTGATATCGCAATACGCGGTGCCATTTTATTTTGGCGGCACAAGTCTGTTGATCGTGGTCAACGTTAATATGGATTTTGTTGCTCAGGTTCATTCGCATTTGTTGGCCCAGCAGTACGAAGGACTGATAAAGAAAACACGACTTAGAGGACGCCGCGGGTGAGATTGGTTTTATTTGGTCCACCGGGTTGTGGTAAAGGTACACAAGCGCAATTTCTTGGCGGTGAATTCAACATCCCCCACCTTTCAACCGGCGATATGCTGCGGGAGGCGGTTGCTATGGGCACGGAGATAGGGCTGCGGGCGAAAGACCTTATGGAGGCTGGTGCGCTGGTCCCTGACGAAGTGGTGGTAGGCATTATATCAGAACGGCTTGATAGGGATGATTGCGTGAATGGGTTTATTCTTGATGGGTTTCCTCGGACGGTTGCCCAGGCGGATGCACTCGACAACCTGTTGACGGATAAAGGTCTGAAACTTGATCGAGTGATTGAAATTCAGGTGTCAGATGAACTTCTAATACAAAGAATCTCAGGTCGTTTTTCCTGTCTCGATTGTGGATTCGGCTACCATGATCGTTTTAAGCAACCTGAGCGCGAGGGCGTTTGTGACATATGTGGAGCCAATAGATTTACACGACGCAAAGATGACAACGAGGCAACCATTCGCGAGCGGTTCAACACCTATAATGCTCAGA
Source organism: uncultured Alphaproteobacteria bacterium (assembly GCA_913044255.1). Lineage (GTDB taxonomy): Bacteria > Pseudomonadota > Alphaproteobacteria > UBA7887 > UBA7887. The sequence goes on along the minus strand of CAJWOI010000026.1, from coordinate 4,231 downwards.
CAACCCCTTTGTTGCCGTATTATCGCAGCAAAGACCTATTGGCGCCTGTGGACGGCATGCCTGGAATCGAAGAGGTTACGGCAGAAATTCGGGGAATTCTCAATATTTCTTGAAACCGTTGACCTAATTAGGGCGACCGCTATAATGAGCATAGTTTACCTTGGCGCCTCGCGGGAGAGTGTTGGAGCGCTGCCTTTTGCGCGAAAATATTTCGTGAGGAGTTGGAAAATTGGCACGAATCGCCGGGGTGAATATCCCAACTAACAAGCGGGTGGTGGTTGCCTTGACCTATATCTTTGGGATAGGTGATTCGAAGGCTCAAGAGATCTGCCAGAAAGCCGGTGTGACTGAGGCTAGCCGAGTTAACCAATTGGCTGAAGGAGAGGTAACTAGGTTACGCGAAATTATCGATGGCGAATATCGTGTGGAAGGCGATTTACGTCGAGACGTTGCGATGAATATCAAGCGACTGATGGATTTAGGCTGTTACCGTGGTCTTCGACATCGTCGTGGCTTGCCGGTTCGCGGTCAGCGAACCCACACTAACGCACGAATGCGGAAAGGGCGAGCGCGACCAGTTGCAGGGAGAAAGAAAGTCGTCTAATCAGCGAATTGCATGGATGCAACCGAGTTTAATAAGGGTATCGTATGGCGAATGAATCGGGCGGGCGTGTAAAGCGCCGCGAACGTAAAAACATTACTTCTGGTGTTGCGCATGTGAACGCAACTTTTAATAACACACTGGTGACTATCACAGATATTCAGGGTAACGCTATCGCTTGGTCCTCTGCCGGATCTTTGGGATTTAAGGGCTCGCGAAAATCAACTCCTTATGCGGCTCAAATGGCTGCAGAGGATGCTGGGCGCAAGGCGGTTGAGCATGGCGTGAAGACGCTGGTGGTTGAGGTAAAAGGTCCAGGTTCAGGTCGAGAGTCGGCGCTTAGAGCGTTGCAAGTGGTGGGGTTTACTATAACTACGATACGGGATGTGACACCAATCCCACACAATGGTTGTCGCCCTCCTAAGCGACGGCGCGTATAGATTAAAATTGGGTCTGGGCGACCGGTGTTTTGGCGCTCGGTTTATCGGGAAAAGTCGGATTGAAGGAACGGTGCCTTGAAACTATTGAGGTTGGCCAGGTGATTCAGAAAAATTGGCAAGAGCTTATTAAGCCCACGAAACTTGAGGTGCAATCAGATCGGTCCGCACAACGGATTGGTACGGTGGTGGCGGAGCCACTGGAACGCGGCTTTGGTCTTACCCTCGGGAACGCGTTGCGGCGTGTCTTATTATCGAGCCTCCGGGGATCAGCAATTACGAGTCTTCGGGTCGACGGGGTATTGCACGAATTCTCGTCAATTGCAGGTGTTCGTGAGGATGTGACGGAAGTGGTGCTGAACCTGAAGGCTATTGCGCTGCGTATGCATGGGGAGGGCCCCAAAAGAGTTTCATTGAAGGCAGATGGCCCTGGGAAAGTTACGGCGGGCGAGATTGAGACTGGACATGACATCGAGATTATGAACACGGATTTGGTTGTCTGTACGCTCGACAAGGACGCCTCCATAAATTTTGAGCTCACGGTAGAAAGTGGGAAGGGGTACGTCGCTGCAACTCAAAATGTACCCGAGGATGCGCCAATTGGTTTGGTGCCGATTGATGCGGTGTACAGCCCTGTTCGCCAGGTGAGCTATAAAGTTGATCACACCCGAGTTGGACAGGCGACCGATTATGACAAACTGTCACTAAACGTAGAGACGGATGGAACGGTCACCCCAGAGGACTCTGTAGCACTAGCAGCTCGCATCTTAACCGATCAACTTCAGCTTTTTATCAATTTTGAAGAACCAACAAAGGAGACCGGGGTAGAGGCCGTTGAAGAACCTGCATTTAATGCAAATCTGCTACGTAAAGTCGATGAGTTGGAGTTGTCAGTCCGTTCTGCCAACTGCCTCAAAAACGACAACATCGTTTATATTGGTGATCTGGTGCAGAAGACCGAAAGCGAGATGCTTAGGACACCAAATTTTGGTAGAAAATCCCTGAACGAAATAAAAGAAGTGCTTGGGCACATGAATCTACATTTAGGGATTCAAGTTTCTGAGTGGCCGCCAGAGAATATCGAAGAGATGGCTAAGAAATATGAGGAACCATTTTAGCTGGATCATTGAAGGAGGAGTGCAGGAGATGCGCCATCGTCTACGCGGGCGAAAGCTCAACCGCACTAGCAGTCATCGCAAAGCCATGTTCAACAATCTTGCGGCCGCATTGCTAAAGCATGAGCAAATCTATACTACCGTTCCTAAGGCGAAGGAATTGCGTGGCGTTGTCGAAAAGTTGATAACTTTGGGAAAAAGAGGTGGTCTCCATGCGCGTCGGCAGGCACTTTCTGGACTGGGCGGTGATACCAAGTTGGTAGAGAAACTTTTTACGATACTTAGCGAACGTTATCGGGAACGCCCGGGCGGGTACCTGCGAGTACTTAAGGCAGGTTTGCGATTCGGAGATAATGCGCCGATGGCGATCATTGAGCTGGTTGACCGAGATCCGGAAGCAAAAGGTCAAGATTCCGGACCTTCGATTGCGGCAGAAAATACAGAGGAGACCGCTGAGGTCGCAGCGTAAGAAGTATCGGTCCTGGCCGCGCTTATAGTGCTTCGTCAGAATGAATCCAATCCGAGCTAATTTATGTTTTACGTGAGCGCCGTCTCACTGTGCGCTGATACGTGCGGATGAAGTAATGCATGGAAAAATTACAAAAAGATGTGATTTTTGACTCCTAGAGGAACCAATTTGTCTCGATGTTTGAGCAAAAGTCTGGGAGGCGGTGTTTTGACATTGGCTCCTGTATCCCTCAGGTTTAGGTGATGCTTGATCGGCATTAGTGGTTCATTTGAAACATGTCTTGGCTTACATCAAATCGAATAAGGCGGTGGTGGCACGGGATTCTGCTTTGTGCTCTAGGGCCTTTTCTGGCCAATGTTGACCATACAGACTCGCGTGCTGACGAGAGACTGGTTCCGGAGTCGCGGACACAGTTAACATTGTCTTATGCGCCGGTGGTTCGCGAAGTTGCCCCCGCTGTCGTTAATATATATACGCGTCGTCTAATCGCTCGACAGCGTGCATCCCTATTCGATGACCAATTTTTCGAGAGGTTTTTTGATGGGGTTCCGTTCGGATTACCGCGGGAGCGAATGCAGAGCTCTCTGGGTTCCGGCGTGATCATCGAAGCCGGTGGAATGATAGTGACCAATAATCACGTAATTAAAGGCAGCGATCAAATTATTGTGGTTCTCAACGATCGTCGGGAATTTGAAGCGGAAATAGTTGGCACGGACGAGGCTACCGACCTGGCCGTTCTTCGGGTTGATGCCGGGGAAGGACCTCTGCCATTTGTAGAATTTGGTGATTCGGATCGGCTTGAAGTAGGTGATCTAGTCCTAGCGATTGGGAATCCATTCGGCGTCGGGCAGACTGTCACTAGTGGCATCGTTTCAGCACTGGCGCGGACAAGTGTTGGGTTATCGGAGTTAAGTTCGTTTATTCAGACAGATGCAGCAATTAATCCAGGAAATTCTGGGGGAGCGCTTGTCACGCTCGATACAAAACTTATTGGAGTAAATACCGGGATATATTCTCGAGGCGGTGGGTCGATCGGTATTGGATTTGCAACTCCGTCTAATTTAGTGCGGGTCGTGGTTGATGGGATTGTCTCGGGGGGTCGTGCGGTTAGGCCGTGGCTGGGTGTGAAGGGACAAGCTGTGACCCAAGATATAGCCGTTTCTCTTGGCTTAACGAGGCCAATGGGCGTGTTGGTCAGTGAACTGCATTTTGACAGCCCATTATATGTTGGCGGCTTGCGTGTTGGAGACATAGTCGAATCGGTTGACGGGCATGAAGTATTTGATCTGCAGGGTCTCCGTTTTAGATTTGTTACTCGGCCAATCGGGACAAGTGTATATCTAAAAGTTTTGAGAGATGGAAGTGAAACCAATATGGAAGTAGCGCTTATTGCGCCTCCAGAGCTACCTCCGCGCGATATTAGGAACATCACAGGGAAGAACCCGCTTTCCGGGTCTGTGGTGGGCAACCTGTCGCCGGCGTTTGCTCAAGAGCTCAATGTCGACTCGCATAAGACTGGTGTAATTGTGCTTCAGGTAGGCCAGGGGTATGGGGCTAGGCTTGGGCTTCGGCCCGGTGATATTGTGGCTGAAATTAATGGTAAGGTAAT
>CAJWOI010000025.1 GCA_913044255.1 uncultured Alphaproteobacteria bacterium | reverse complement strand
TGGTTCACGTGGCCGGTGGCGGGAAAGGTAGTTTCAATCATCGATTTGCTCAAACTACCCGACATCCGAGTGCTCACGAAGACCATCAGTATCCGGCCGATTTTTTCCCGTTTGCGACCACCATGCAGGTTGACCCGGTTACGGGTGAAGTGGGTGATGTGTTGGCGCTTGCCAAGAATAACGGTGCGGTCCCAAAGATTTTTTATACAAACACGTCGACAGAATATTGGGGGCGGTCCGCTTCGTTGCTACATACCGATACACAGGGCACATCGGATATCGATTTAGATTCCAGAGTGAGGCACTATGTTTTTGCCGGCGCTCAGCATGGTGTATGGACTTTTATGCATCGAGCATTTTATGAGAATTGCGTGAATCCATCGGATCAAAGACCATTGATGCGAGCTTTGTTGGGCCATTTAGGTCGTTGGTCTGATGGAGGGATCCTCCCGCCACATAGTATGTATCCCCGTATTGTTGCAGATGAATTGGGAACAGTCGTTAGCTGGCGGAACAAGTTTCCGCTGGTACCCGGTCTGCGTTTACCAAATCTTAATCTCGCCCCGCCTCGATTAGATCACGGGGAGAGATGGGACAAAGGCATTGCAGATAATGTTCCGCCGCGATTTGGCCCTCCGTACGTGACATTGGTCCCTATGCCAGATGCCGACGGAGTTGATCTTGGAGGTTTGCGTTTACCGGGAGTCTCCGTTCCCCTCGGCACCTATTTGGGCTGGAATTTACGGAGTGCAGAATTTGGCGCTCCGGAATATATTGGACGTTGGTCAGGTTCGTTTGTGCCATTCCCAACAAATGAATCGGAAAGAGTGGCAGTTGGCGACCCTCGTGTGTCCATTGAGGCCCGTTATGGCGGCCGTTCCAGTTATCTACACCAAGTTCGGAGTGCTTCGGAGGAATTGCACGCGCGGGGATTCCTCCTAAGAGAAGATCTACAACGGATTTCAGACCGCGCGGCCTTTTTATACGACCGCATGATGGAGAGAGACCCAACGAGCGAATCTTGTGCGTACACCGTGCCACGCCATTAAATTTTGAGTCTAGATTTTTGGGGTGCAGGCCGAAATGTGGATTATGTTATACTGGAAGGCACGATAGTGGTTGGCGTTAAAGAAATGAATATCAGATGACGAGTTACGGAGATGGAGATGGTGGGTCTTAAACCGTTTGTACCGGCTGGAGTTATCCCGGCGTGTCTGTTGCCGTTTGATGATGACTTTTCTATTGACGAACAGAATTACCGTAAGCATTTGCGCCACGTTATCGGCGTCGACGGAATATCTGCGATAACGGTAAACGCACATGCATCAGAGGCGCACGCATGTAGTTTTGATGAACAATGTCGGGTCCTGGATATCACCAAGGATGAAGTCGCGGGCGTTCCTATTGTCAACGGTATCTACGCTGATGGCAGTGCTCTGGCTGCCGACCTCGCCCGGATGGCAGAGGCCGGCGGTGCATCCGCGTTGCTGGTGTTTCCACCGAACTCGATTTCTATGGGTGGCCAACTACGTCCCGAGATGGCAGCAGCACACTTCAAGACCATTGCAGAAGCTACAGATCTTCCTTTGATTATTTTTCAGTATCCACTCGGGGGAGGTCTTGGGCATACGTTTGAAACTTTGCTGCGCCTTTGCGAAGAAGTGCCCACCATAACGGCGATCAAGGATTGGTGTAACGACCCGATGCTCCACGAAAAGCATATTCGTGTCTTCCAGAGTTTGTCTCGGCCTGTGAATATTTTGACGACGCATAGCGCTTGGCTTATGTCGTCTTTGGTGATGGGGTGCAAAGGCCTATTGTCCGGGGCCGGTAGCGTAATTGCTGATTTGCAGGTGGAACTTTGGCGGGCGGTTCAGGCTAAAGACCTTGTCCGTGCTAGGGCTGTCAACGATCGTATTTATCCAATGATCCAAGCTTTTTACGCACCGCCATTTCTCGATATGCACAATCGCATGAAGGAGACTGCCGTTATCCTTGGTCGAATTCCCAAGGCGGTAGTCCGACCTCCACTTTGCAAACTAGAACATACGGAAATCGTTAGGCTTGAGGCGGCCGTCAAAGAAGCCGACATAAAAGTCGACGGATCGGTACCACGCGCAGCATGAGTCGCTGAACTTATTTACTTAAGGGCGCTGAGCTAGGGGGGATTATGCCTGAAAAGGGACCTGTTTGCCTAATTACCGGACTCGGAGAGGGTACGGGAGGGGCATGTGCTCGCCGTTTTTCTGCTGGTGGTTATAGAATTGCCATGTTAGCACGAACGAAGGAGCGCCTAGATCGATTTGAGGTGGAGCTTGAGGGATCCCGAGGTTATCAGTGCAACGTAATGGATCTGGATCACTTAACTGAGACAGCGGAGCGTGTCGCTGTCGAGATGGGTGCGCCGGAGGTAGTAATTCATAATGCGGCCGGCGGTAGCTTTCAGAGTTTCCTGGGAGATAAGCCTGAGCATTTGGAGCGCAACTTCAGGATTAACACTACGGCACTTCTATATCTAGCTCGAGCGACGGCGCCTGCTATGATCGAGGCCGGAAAAGGCGCTATCATAGTAACTGGGAATACGTCGGCAATTCGTGGTAAGGCCAATTTCGCGCTCTTTGCACCGACCAAGGCGGCTCAGCGTATACTTGCACAATCGATGGCTCGTGACTTGGGGCCAAAAGGTGTACATGTCGCTTACGTGCTCATCGATGCTCGAATTGATACACCATGGACTCGCCATTTGGCTCCGTCCGATAAACCGGACGATTATTTTTGTAAACCTCCCGCGATCGCTGAAACAGTCTACCATGTTGCGCACCAAGACCGGTCTGCATGGACATTTGACGTTGACCTTCGACCATTTGGGGAGGTTTGGTAATGAAACTCTACAATGTTAATGAGAAGCCATCTGGATATGGTATGTGCAAAGAGGTGAAACGATGAGACGATTGAATTGGGTGTTGGCTGGAGTTGCTGTTGCTTTTTTCTTTAGCGCGACCGTTCATGCGAACGATTTGGAAACGATCGTTGCCGGACGGTCAGAAGAAGATCGGACCCGCGACCAATACCGAAATCCGATAGAAACTCTGTCCTTTTTCGAAGTTGAGCCGGGAATGACCGTGGTGGAGACACTGCCGGGATCCGGTTGGTACACCCGAATTTTAGTGCCCTATGTTGGGTCCGGCGGAAGATTCTTTGGTGCGAATTATAGTGTCGATTTATTCAAACGAGTTGCCGGAGATCGCTGGGAGTCTTGGCGGCAGCAAATTGAGAACTGGCTGCAAACATTTCCCGGCCAGACGGCATCTCTCTCGAGCCACCCTCCAGAGCTTGGTGCCTTTATTATAGGGCAGGCTCCGGCGGAACTTGCAGGACAGGTAGACCGCGTTCTTTTTATCCGTTCGCTGCATCACCTAAATCGTTTCGATTCCTGGCTGCTCGATGAAGCCGCGGCAGAGGCGTATGTTCTTTTAAAGCCAGGTGGGATTGTCGGCGTCGTGCAGCATAGAGCGCCTGAATCCAACGACCGCGAGTGGGCCAATGGTTCGCAAGGTTACTTGAAACAATCACGTGTCATTGATGCATTTGAGGCCGCAGGATTTTCCTTGGAGGCAACCTCAGAGCTCAATTCCAATTCCTTGGATGTGCCAACTGAGAACGATCGTGTCTGGCGTTTGCCCCCAACACTTCGGGCCGAAGGTGAGGCGCGAGAAGTCAGCCTCGCCATTGGGGAGTCCGACCGCATGACCCTAAAGTTCGCAAAACCTAAGTAGGAAGCAACCGCAGGCTTCAGTGGGCTGTTGCGGCCGCGCGAGTTTGCCGTAAGCGCGATGTTCTCCAACGATTGTTTGTGGTGGGCGCGGCTGGGATTGAACCAGCGACCCCCACGATGTCAACGTGGTGCTCTCCCGCTGAGCTACGCGCCCTTATCCATCAAGTATCTGACACTAAAGCCATTCTGGCCCGCATCGAATAACTCACTATACCTGGATTCACCGGGGAATTAACCTTTTTTGGGTGAATTTTGCTCGCACTGTCCCCGAACTGTGCCAGAGACGCAAGTATAGCGGCACGAGGATATGAGGTATGCGGTTAAGCGACGATCATCCATAACCTTGGCTTTCCCGTTCCAAATCCAACTCAAAAGGGGACTTCGTGCGGGTTTTCTTCACCAACTGTGCCCCCTGCACCAGAAGTTAATTCACTTACCTGGGTAAAAGCAGCATCAATCCCAACTAGTTCTGCAAATGCGGTGTCACCCAACACTTCGTTCTCTGACAAAAGCCCGTCGTCATCATAGTCGAAGCTATGAAGGATGGACGATGCCGTTATCGGGAGCAATAATATTGAGGCAATGTTAATTCCTGCTATTTATTCTAAACTCCATGAAAATCCTGATATTTTGCACGCAAAATTGACTTAATATTTTCAAGCTGGTGGATCTGATTGAAGAATTGATTGATCCCGAGAGACCCTAGCGGTATGCATGATGGAGATACAGAATCCAACTTGTGGTCAGGTTATCACCGCATGGTCGGGTCATGCGACTGGTCGACCAAAGTTGGATGCATGCTTAGGTCGAAAAGTAGGGCTACCGAATACGGTGTCTTTTTGGAGTGAAGTCATGAATTCAATTAGTGTAGGCTTAGCGAGCATGTTGTTGGTTGTGACTGTAGCAACGAAAGCGAGCGCGTTGACGATTACCAATGGCACCGAGCATAGTTTGAAAGTGACCGCGGAGAAGTGGCAACGCCGCATTAATCCCGGAGACAGCGCGGTCTTCACTCCCAGTAATCCGCCAGTGCTACTGCATATAGAGATTCCAAATTACTACATTCCGTGCCCGGCCGACACCAATGATGAGGTCAAGGTAGAAGGCACTCAGTGTTACGTAAATGGCGAAGCTACTGGGGATAGTCAGGTCCGTATGTAAGACTAGCCTCTGGTCAACAGAAGTGTTTCTGCAGAAAGCTATGGGGCTTACCCGTGTAGTAAAAAACGTGGCGCTCAAGCTGTGTTGGCCTTTTGTAGAGTCGAAATGGAAGCGAATTCGTGGCGGCTGCACTTAAATTTGAAGGACTGAAACATTCCTACGGGGGCGCAGTTGTATTGGAGCCACCGGATTGGTCTGCTGATGAGGGCCAGCACTGGTTGTTCCTTGGACCATCGGGTAGTGGCAAGACTACCTTGTTGAATATTCTCGCTGGTCTTCTGGCTCCGAGTACAGGCACCGTGACAGTGGCAGGACAGGAACTTGCCTCGTTGTCTGGCTCGGCACGGGATTCGTTGCGTGGCCGGCAAATCGGTATCGTATTTCAGCAGCTGCACTTGATTGATGCCCTAACTATCATTGAAAACCTTTTACTTGTGCAGAATTTGACTGGATGTATGACCAACCTCCAAGATGCGTATGAGTTGCTTGAACGACTTGGTATTTCAGACAAGGCACATTGTTACCCGCGGCAACTTAGTTATGGACAGGCTCAGCGAGTTGCTTTGGCACGTGCCTTGGTTAATCAACCAAAAATTATTCTGGCCGATGAGCCCACATCAAATCTTGATGATGTGAATGCTCACCGTGTTATCGAGCTACTCCTTGAACAAGCTATTTTGAATGAAAGTGTTTTGGTTGTGGCGACTCATGATGGCCGTGTTCGTCATCGTTTCCCATACAGATTTGACTTACCGGGTATAGCAGACGGGACATGAACGTATTTACCATTGCATTGGCGTATGTCCGATCGCGTCCACTTCACACGTGCCTAAATCTGACGCTGTTGGCTCTGGGCATTGCGGCAATTACCTTATTGATGCTCTTCACGGAACAACTGGAAGGGCAAATGACCCGGAATGCGGAGGGCATCGACATGGTAGTCGGTGCAAAGGGGAGCCCGACACAACTTATTTTGTCGGGCATATATCATCTCGACGTGCCAACAGGGAATATTCGTCTAGCTGATGCAGACGCACTCGCAGCCAATCCTATGGTAAAGGAAACTTTCCCACTTGCGCTTGGTGATAGCTTTCGAAGCTTCCGTATCGTAGGCACAAACCACGATTACCCTCGTCATTACAAGGTGGTGATTGCAGTAGGTACTCTCTGGGAGAATCCCCTGGAAGTGACGCTGGGCGCGCTTGTTGCCCGAGATCTGGGATTGACAGTTGGCGACCGTTTTATAGCCAGTCACGGCTTTGCTGATGGAGGCAGTGCCCATGCTCAGAACCCATATTTGGTTACAGGCATTTTTGCTCCCAGCGGTACAGTTGTTGACCGACTAATTTTGACCTCGGTTCAGAGTGTTTGGATCGCGCATGGGGTGTCGCCGGGAACGGACTTAGCCAAGGGAAATCATGTTGATCGTGCGGAAATCCCTCACAATAATGAAGAGGCAGCGGATAAGACTAGCGAAATGCACAGTAATGATGCTCAGGAGATCACGGCATTGCTGGTTCGGTTTTCCAATCCCATTGCAGCGGTTACGTTGCCGCGAGTAATAAATGCGCAGACTTCTATGCAGGCGGCGTTGCCAGGGTACGAAATTTCGCGCATATTCAAGCTTGTGGGCGCGGGTATAGATGGCTTTCGAGCTTTCTCGATGGTACTAGTGGTCAGCGCTGGTATCGGTATCTTCGTTGCTTTGTACAGTGCTCTGTTTGAGCGTCGTTACGATATAGCTGTATTTCGTGCTCTTGGCGCAAGCCGGAGGCGTGTCCTTTGGCAGTTTCTAGTAGAGGGTTTGTTGTTGAGTTTTGCAGGGGCGCTTATTGGGCTCGTGCTTGGCCATTTGATTGCGGAGCTGACAGGTCAGTGGCTGTGGCGTGAACATCAGTTACATTTGTCGGGCTTAACTTGGCTCCCAGGTGAAGTATATCTTATAGCCCTTTCGCTTGGCATCGGTGTGATGGCCGGCTTGTTGCCGGCGATTCAGGCCTATCGTGTGGATGTTTCGGAAGTTCTATCTAAAGGGTGATATCGTGAATCGGATTGTCGGGTTGAGTATACTGGGAATAGCCTTGGCGATGCCGTTTGGAGGCTTTGCTTTGGCCCAAAGCAATGTCAATCCATGGGCGGACGGCGGCTATGCGGGCGTGCCTTTGCCTGAGGTGGATGGTGCCGTTTCCTGGGACATTCTTTCCAAGGTGGATTTAGCTTGGGATGAGAACGATCTTGTGCCGGATTATGCCGATGAGATACGGGCGTTGGATGGTGAGCGTGTTAAGATGGTGGGTTTCTTGATGCCATTGGATAGCATGGGCCGGCGTCAATTGCTTAGCCTCAATTCTCCTCATTGCCCGTTTTGTTTGCCTTCAGGGCCGGAAGGTTTTGTGGAACTTAGTTGTGATGAACCACTTGGTTTCACTACGGAGCCTGTGGTGGTAACAGGCGTATTTAAGATCCGTATAGAAGACTGGAACGGCTACTATTATCGCATGGAGGACGTCCACCAGGTTGCACAATGATGACCCACGTTTCTTCGGCACCTCTTCCTTGCGATAGCGGCGCACCAGGTCGGCAAGGGTCAGTCGGTGCATCGATACCGGGGATTGCCAAGCCTGGATGCGATCGAGTTTGGATTCCTCTTCGCGTGCCCAGGCGGATGCTTGCTTTCGCATATCGAAACTCCGGGTGAGGGTAGGGTGGTCTTTGCGCCGGATCTGGACGTGCCATTTCCGGTTTCGTTTGCGTATTGTCGCCATATCAGCCTCCGCAGTGTGCCAGGGCGGCAACGAAGGTCGGCAGCAATCCTGCCAACCTCTTCTAGAGGTCTGATATAGAGGGGGAAAGTGTATCTGTTGATGGCGAGTTGGCGAGCGACCCCCACGATGTCAACGTGGTGCTCTCCCGCTGAGCTACGCGCCCTTTATCCCTTAAACCTTTGACGAGAATGGTGTTTTGAACCCCATCAAGCACCAGACAATAAACGGTGGGTGACGATATGCCAACGATTTTGATCCGCAGTGCGCCAGGATTGTGCCAGAACGAACCGACCACCCTTTATCATGTCCAAGGCCCTAAAGGGGTTTGGCGGCCTAGCAAAGGCTGGGTTTCTTTTTGTCGGAGTTTTGGATGTTGTGCCGATACTTAATGATCTACTATGGTGAGGCGGTGATAACTTACTTGGTACACTTTTCAATCGATTAAAAGTAGAGGAAATGACGTGGATACCGAACTATGTTATTTAGCCTGTAGCGCTGGATTGTGCGCCTTTATGTGGATTCCTTATGTGCTGGCGCGACTGGCCAGTTGGGGTTTAATCGCCACGGTCAGCTATCCCGAAAACCCCCCCGACGTACCAGGTTGGGCTCGACGCCTGCAACGTGCCCACAACAATATGGTGGAAAACTTGGTGCCATTCGCGGCTCTAGTGCTGGTTGCTCAGGCGGCAGATGTTAGCACCGGGATGACGGTTTTTGGCGCAACCTTGTTTTTTTACTCACGTCTTGCTCATGCTTTGGTTTATACGTTGGGGATTCCTTGGGTTAGAACTCTCACCTTTACCGGCGGGTACGTGGGGATGCTGTTAATCCTTATTGCGTTGGTCATTTAACCATATATCCACGCGTCGTTGTCTCTGCCGGGCCAAAATTGTTAGAGAGCGCTGTTGATCTGTCTTCGTTGGTTCGGCAATCACCGGCCGATTCCCTGGCGAGGTTGGACAAAATTATATCTGGGTGATGCGGAGCGCTTAGATAGTCATCTGGTACGTCGGCGGGCTATTTTCCGGCGCTATAAATTTGCACTACCGCGTCAACAGCGACTTCGCCAGCGCGTTCGAACAATAGCACCAAACTCATCCACGTTTCTTCGATGTGGGCCCCTCTTAGGCCATGAAATTTAACGCTTATGCAATCGGAGTCGGTCCGCAGCGTGCTGTTTCCAGGGATGGAAACAAAAGTCCGCTTGCCGTTATCTTCAATTCGAATGTTCTTTGCTTCGTTGGAATAGACGGCTCGAAGAGTTTCTGTTGTCACGCCTCGGTTGACGATGGTGACGGCAAGATAGCCGGTATCCGCGTCGGCGGAAGCGACAATTAACCGCGGATGTACAATCGTAATGTTGTCGACTGTTTTCTCATGGGCGAAACCGATCCGGCAAAACACACTCGCCAGGATAGTCACTGAGATCCACATTACTATTAGAACGTTGACGCCTTTTTTCATTAAATACGTTCTTCTAGAAATTGTTTTAGGCAGGCTTAAGCTTAATGTGAGGGGCAGGATGTACTCATGGCGGTTCCAAACATGAGTTGGTGCGCGAACTTAGCATGAGTAGTTAATTCACTACACTACACTTAAGGATTTTGACGGCATTAATCACGAAATGAGAAATCTCAGTTACCTAAAAGGTGTGACTCTTGATTACAAAGTTTGGCTACTGATCCGAGCGTCACAGGAATCAATTCATTTTTCATCGGCCATAATAACCAAATTAATTGGCGCTATTCCCAAAGTCAGTGAAGCCCTTTTGTACCATCCAGTGGTTAGTTAGCATCGATGTGGAGAAAGAAATTGAGCATTTCATCATTCAGTTCTGGCCAGCGCGTATGGGGCCCATGACCCTCACAGTATATTGTTTGTACGCCGGGCGCGCATTGGGTGTAGGCGACGCAACCATTGGTTAACTGCGAGACTTGATCAACGTTACAAAGATTGCAAATCGCCCACCATGCTGCTGTTTGTGAACCAAATCCAGAGAACAATTTGTCATCGGCGCTATGCATGACCATCACTGATAGCGGTGCGGGGCACGTCTGAGTGGCGAGGTCTTCACCGTTGATTCCGGCAGCACTTGGGGCAATCCCCCTCGGGACGACCGGCGTTTCATGGAGGAAGGCTAACGCACTTGCTACCGTTCCGCCGTTGGAATGGCCAGTTAGGAAGATCCGATCGGGGTCCACGCACCAGCGTTCGCTGACCAGTTCCGGGACAGTGCCTAAATCCAGGATTGTCTCTACGCTGAGTGGTTGGTCATCAACGAAGACCACAATAAAACCGGAGGATGTCGCGGCAGCAGTAATGGAAACTAGCTGCTCTGAGGCCCGCCTCGTACGCCCACCCGGGGCATAAACAACAAGTAATGGATGGCGCACATCGGCCTGATAATTTGCGGGCACACGAACGCTAAAGTTTGTCCCGCCGGTGGTCCGCAGGTTGTTGGCATCTTCTATGCTTTGATCCGACGGGAATTGTGGGCAGTGTTTGACTGAAGTCATTGAAGGGTAAGCATGTTTACCGGGTTCGAGTTCTGGGCCAAGGTGTTCGTAATAGAGGTACCGCTGTGTGAAATACACGACGAGTACACCAGCAAAGACAAGCAGGAGTGTGATGTTAAAGGCCCGTGCCCGGGGCATGACCCATCCCTTTACCTTTTCTCGAACTAGCCGTGACACGGCGCTCTACTACCAAAGTATAGCCTATAGAATTCCGGAAGGGGCCCACGGTGAAACAAAAAACTGTAGCTAAACGAGAATTTCATGAGCAGCTGCCTGTACGGTCTGCCGAACAAAACACGTATAAAATTGCACATAATGCTTGTATCTTACGCAATCTTTCATGGATACTACCGGTACGTATTATTGCGGACGGCGAGCAGTATTAGAATATATAACCCGTTGCTTCTGGTATCGGTGAAAACGGGGCATCAAAAGGGGATGTTACATGGCATTTACGACGGAAGAACTCAGAAAATTTCCGTTTGGGCCGGGCGAAAAAGCGCCGGTGAACGCTACGGATGGCCTGGTTCCGTGGCGCTTCATGATCGGTTTTGTTGCGATAGTTGCGGCGTTGATGATCGGCGTACGTGTCTACCAGCAAATTTTCGCCTGGAGCGCTGGACTGGATTATTTTGAACCGGAGTTTCAGACCTATTGGATGACCCTTCTCTATTCCGAATGGGTAATGGAAGCGATACTGGCGACGAGCATTTGGGGTTACATTTGGGTAACACGAGACCGGCATCTGGATCAGCTCCAACCCGTGGAGGAGCTTCGGCGTTATTTCCGACTGATAGGTTTAATCTTCGCCTATGTGTTCGTGATCTACTGGACCGGCAGCTTCTTCGCGGAGCAGGATGCTGCCTGGCATCAGGTCGCGCTTCGTGACACCGATTTCACGCCGAGCCATATCCCCCTCTTCTACCTGTCCATACCTTGCTACATTATTGCGGGTGTTTCGGCACTCCTGTACGCGCGTACTCGCTTGCCCGAGTTTGCCAAACGATGGTCCGTTCCATTTATCATAGGCGTAGCAGGACCGTTCCTGATTCTTCCCAACCTCGGTTACAACGAGTGGGGTCATACCTTCTTCTTTATGGAGGAGAGGTTTGCGGCACCAATCCATTGGGGTTTCGTTATTCTCGGGTGGTCGGCGCTGGCCTTGGGTGGCCTGCTGTTCCAGATATTACGTCGCCTGCGTGAACTAACCGAAGTCCCGAGTGGCGAAGAGGCGTAGTCCGGAAGAAAAAAACCGTAAAAAGAAAGCTTGGCGGTGTTGAACTACGCACCGTCAAGTCTTCCAATTTTATTTACTAGTGCCAAACCAAGCGTTCCGGAGAGACAGGGAACCCAAGCATACGAGTCATAGAGGAAGCTACCATGGCGCAGGTTGACACCACGCACGAAGAGAAACCTCGAAGTGCAATCCATACCAAGCTAGACCAGCACAAAGTCGACGTCATGTTAGACTGGATCGCGATCCCGACAATTGCCATCGTGCTCCTGGCGGCGTTTCATCTGCACTTCATGCTCACCGCTGGTGATTGGGATTTTTGGACAGATTGGAAAGACCGTCGCTGGTGGCCTCTGGTCACGCCCGTTGTATTGATTACTTTCCCGGCAGCGGTTCAATATATTTTGTGGGAGAAGCTCAGGATTCCGTTTGGTGCTACGGTCTGTATAGTGTTGCTCACTCTCGGCATGTGGATTGCTCGAACCGCGCAGTTCCACATTTGGACATATTTCCCAATGAATTTCGTCTGGCCCGGAATGTTTATTCCGCTTGCTCTGATGCTGGATATGACGTTGGTATTAACGCGGAGTTACCTGCTGACAGGAATATTCGGGGGGTTCCTCTTTGGGGCACTGTTTTACCCGGCCAACTGGTCGATTCTCGCCCCCTTCCATCAGGCTGTGGAACATAACGGCGTGCTTATGAGCCTCGCCGACCTGCAGGGCTTCGTGTTCGTCCGCACCAGTACGCCTGAGTATATTCGCATTATCGAGGAAGGCACGTTGCGCACGTTCGGCCAGCATGTTGCCCCGATCACAGCGTTTTTTGCCGCATTCGTGTGCATGCTGATGTATTTCTTGTGGAGTAGGATCGGTTACTGGTTCTCGCAAAGTAAATGGTTGAAGCGAATCTAGTATGGCGGGACAGACGGATGCTTTATCGGCAAGTGACCGGCACTGTGCCGACTTCAGATAGTAACACTACCTATGCGCTAGAAGTTAAAGGAATCACTGTATGAAACTGAAACACTTTGGCGTATTTCTTGTTGGGTTGGCTGCAGTTGCGGCCGGCTTGTGGATGCCGATGCCGGCATTCGCGCATGGGGAAAAGGCGCAGATGGCTTTCCTGCGCATGCGCAGTATCCACTGGTACGACATCTCAGTGTCGCCTACTCAGGTATCCGTGAACGACGAAGTCGTCGTGACCGGTAAATTTAGACCCTCCGCATTTTGGCCTGGTTCACTACCAGAGCCTGTGGTGTCGTATCTCAATATCGGTGTGCCGGGGCCAGTGTTCGTTCGCATGGAATCAGAAGTCAACGGCGTCAATATGGTTAACTCGACGTCGTTTGAACTAGGCGCCACATACGATTTCAGGGTGGTCATAAAAGCACGAGTGCCCGGGAGGTATCACGTCCATCCTGTGTTGCATGTCGAACACGCTGGACCGTTGGTAGGTCCAGGAATATGGGTTGAAACTAGCGGCAATGCAGCTGATTTTAAACACGAAGTGACAACCCTGACAGGGAACGTTGTTGACCTTGAAAAATTCGGGTTTGCCAATGTCGTTTCTTGGCACATCATTTGGTTCGTGCTTGGGCTTATTTGGTTGGTATATTGGATCTTTTTCAAAGGTCGGCTTTTTCTTCCTCGGTATCGTAGAGTCGCGGATTTAGGCGCCGATGCCGATTCGATGATAACGCGGACAGATCGCAATCTCGCCTTTGCGATGCTCGCCATCACTCTTGTGTTGATTGTTTTCGGCTTCTATAGGGCCGATTCCCTTTACCCGAACACGATCGCATTGCAAACTGGCCGGATCGCGGTTGCACCTACACCTGAGCCTGAAAAAGTGGTGGCGGTTCAGCTCGACCATGCCACCTACCGCATTCCGGGGCGTAGCTTGACCTTAAATACAACGATTACCAATTTAAGCGACGGCCCATTAGAAATCAGCGAGCTTGCCACCGCGAATGTTCGTTTCATAAACGACCGGGTACTTGATCTGCAACCGCTTGACAGCCACGACCTAGTTGCGCCGAGTGGCCTGAATGTGACCGGCGGAGCGATCGCGCCGGGTGAAACCCGGGAGATAGCGATTACGGCTGCGGATGCGTTGTGGGAAACCCACCGCTTGTCGCGATTGATATACGATCCGGATAGCCGTTTCGCCGCCCTTCTTTTCTTTGTCGACAGTGATGGAGAGCGACACGTCATCGAGGTCTCGGGACCAATGATTCCGACGTTTGAAAGCTAGGCCAGGTAGAAGGAACTGTGCGGTGATGGGCACGCTTCGTGCGGTCGACATCAGGGCGACTATGCGCATGGCGCTTCTGTTCGCTGCTTCTTGTGTGATAGGTCTTCTGTCGGTGTCGCCGGGTTGGGCCCACGGTGGGGTCTCGATGGATGACGACGTTTGTTTACTAATTGCCGGAACCTACCGAGCCCATTTCACAGGCTACCAACCGGAGCAGCGCGCCTCGCAAGAGTTCTGCGAAGACATCCCGGAGGTTGGCCGCGCAATCATCGTACTCGACTATGTCGATCGCCCTTTACGTGACATGGCGGTGGATTTCCGTATCATTCGCGACATCGACAATATAGGAAACTCTGCAACTTATGCCGATTTGGGTGGTCTCGAACAAATCGAGGCGGCGACTATCTTTTATGAACCGCCAAAGGTCTACAAAGGCGGCACGATCACCGCCCAACACGACTTTGTAACGTCGGGACGTTACATCGGCATCCTTACTGCCACACATCTGGAAACGGGCAATAGCGTTGCGTCAGTATTTCCGTTTGCGGTCGGGAAGACCAATTACATGACATACCTACCCGCAGCGCTCGGTATCATTGCAGTCCTTGGTGGCGCGTATTACATCTCTGGGCGGAAGAGAGGCGATAACTCCGGTCCTACCACTTCGAGTTCTAACGAAGGTCCGCCTACATGACGAACTTGGCGAAGCGAGAGTGCAGGAAAAAGCAAAGGAACTTATATAGGTCCTGTGAGTTGCGTTTTATTCGATTCTAATGGGCACTCGTTATCTTGTAGGGCTATGTATTGTATTGGGCGTGACAGCGGTTCTGCTCATCCCGCCTTCGCTCTGGCCAGATTCCGTGCGGCAATTTGCATTTGAGACCTTTGGTCCACCGTCTCCCCAGGATCTACCTCCAGGCCGCCAGCCCGCGGTGTTTGAAGGCGAGCCGCCATGCACGGAGTTAGAACCTCAATGGCGACAGGCACAGGAAATCGACGGTGTCGACGTCGAGGGCTCCAGGGTATGCAATCCTGACAATCCGTTTGAAGTGGTAGCCTTTGTAAAAGGCACGAACAATATTTCCCATTCCGTATTGATGAAGACACGTCTTGCGTCCGATGCGATCGTCAAGCGCGACGACCTCGACAAAGATGGTGATCCCGACGTCATCGAAATAAGACTAGAGGTTAGTGAACTCAACGGTTTTTCACCGGACATCGAGGAACCTGTGCCAGCCTACTTTATCGCTCCCGGCATCCAGCCGGGCCTCTGGGTCTTTTCACCCAAGGCACGTGGCATGGCGACCGAAAATTTTGAGGAGATAAAAGCACATCGTTCGCTCCGTCTGCCGTCGCCGGTAATTCGTGTCGAGCAGGGGGATGAAATCAAGATCATTCTCGAGAACACTCACTACATGCCGCATACG
>CAJWOI010000024.1 GCA_913044255.1 uncultured Alphaproteobacteria bacterium | reverse complement strand
CAAGCAGACTTGATAATTGGGCAGAGCTGTGGGAGAACATTGGCAATCTTTCTCATCGCGCTGAGCAAATTCGTTTAGATCGAAAACAGGTGATGTTCTCAGCGTACACAGCTATCAGTGACCTCGTACAACCATAATTTCTCCCTGCCATATAAGGTTAACACCTGAAGAACATGCCTGCTATTGATAGCTACTTCATTACCACGCCAATTTATTATGTAAATGATGTGCCACATCTCGGGCATGCCTACACGACAATAGCCTGTGACGCATTGGCACGTTTTATGCGTTTGGACGGGAAAAAAGTGTTATTTTTAACTGGTACGGATGAACACGGTCAAAAGGTCGAAAAATCTGCCCAGGCTGCTGGCCAGTCGCCAGCGGATTTCACTAATCAGGTATCGCAGAGATTTCGTGATTTAACTGCAAAGTTCGAAATAAGTAATGATGATTTTATTCGCACTACTGAGCAACGCCATATAGAGGCCGCGCAAGCGATCTGGACTGCTTTAGTCAAATCTGGTGACATTTACTTAGGGAGTTATTCCGGGTGGTATTCGGTTCGTGACGAGGCATTTTTTTCCGAAGTGGAATTGACAGACGGTGGGGTAGGGGAACGGCTAGCTCCTTCCGGAGCACCAGTTGAATGGGTTGAAGAGCCAAGTTATTTTTTTCGTCTTTCCCGTTGGCAAAAACCGTTGATAAAGTTTTACGAAGAGAATGCCAATTTCATATTACCACAATCAAGACGCAATGAGGTCGTGAGCTTTGTCTCTGGTGGGCTTCAGGATTTATCAGTCTCTCGTACTAGTTTTAAGTGGGGAGTACCGGTGCCGGAAAACGAAGATCACATCATGTATGTGTGGTTGGACGCGCTTACCAACTACTTAACAGCAACAGGTTATCCAGATTTAAAATCAAATGTATTTAAAACCTTTTGGCCAACAGCGCTCCACGTTGTAGGAAAGGACATTCTTAGATTTCACGCAGTGTATTGGCCAGCATTTCTAATGTCTGCGGGAATTGTCCCACCCTCCAGAGTGTTTGCGCATGGTTGGTGGACCGTGGAGGGAGAAAAAATGTCAAAAAGCATCCAAAATGTTGTGGAACCATTCAATTTGGTGGATGTGTTTGGGCTTGACCAAGTACGATACTTTCTTCTTAGAGAAGTTCCCTTTGGGAATGATGGAGATTTTTCCAAGACGGCGCTTATTCATCGCATAAACAGTGACCTCTCCAATGATTTAGGAAATTTAGTGCAAAGAGTTCTTTCCATGATTCATAGAAACTGTGATGCAGAAATTCCGGTTCCGGCTTCGTTTTCAGATGATGATCAGATTCTTTTGTCGCAAGTGGATGATTTATTGCAACAAGTTAGGGATTCAATGAAGCAACAGGCATGTCATGATGCATTAGAAAAAATCTGGGCTGTCATCCGCACATCTAACATTTATGTAGACCACGAAGCGCCGTGGGCGCTCAAGAAAACCGATCCTATTCGAATGAATACAGTCCTGTATACTCTTGCTGAGTCTCTTCGAAATATCGCTATTTTGATTCAGCCTTTTATGCCGAATGCGGGAGGCAAGATGCTAAATCAATTAGGGGTTCCAGCAGGATTTCGAACATTTTCTTCACTTGGTGCGAATAAACGGATACTTGCTGGTCAAGCCATACCCAAACCTGTAGGTGTGTTTCCGCGTTTTGTTGCAGACGAGTTTTCAGACGGATAACTAAACCCACAAATGAAAAATTAAATGTTGATTGACAGCCATTGTCATTTGAATTTTCCAGACTTTGCAGACGATTTGAATGAGGTCCTCGATCGTGCCAAGGCCGCTGATGTTTTGGTGCTGCAGACGATTTGCACCAAACTGTCAGAGTTTCCAAATGTTCTTTCACTCACAAAA
This sequence comes from uncultured Alphaproteobacteria bacterium, assembly GCA_913044255.1. Taxonomy (GTDB): domain Bacteria; phylum Pseudomonadota; class Alphaproteobacteria; order UBA7887; family UBA7887. The sequence goes on along the minus strand of CAJWOI010000024.1, from coordinate 13,227 downwards.
AATAATAATAATATTTATTGCTCAATTGGCGTTCACCCCCACAACGTTATTGATGAACCGGAATTTAAACCGGGTGAAATCGAAAATATTATTAATAAACATCCTTCTGTTATTGGGGTTGGCGAAACTGGCCTTGATTACTACTATGAAAATAGTCCACGAGAGGCACAACGTGACAGCTTTCGCGCCCACATTTGTTCTGCTCGCCGCACTGGCCTTCCGGTTATCATCCACAGCCGTTCAGCGGATGAAGATACTGTGGCAATACTTCGGGCGGAGTACAACAAAGCTCCATTCCCGGGTGTGTTACATTGTTTTAGCGCGGGCCTCTCCGTTGCGGAGGCGGCCTTGGATTGTGGGCTGTATATTTCTATTTCTGGGATAGTGACTTTCAAAAATGCCGGTGAAGTGCGAGCGATTGTGAAGCATTTGCCACTCGATAAGTTATTACTCGAAACAGACGCACCATATCTGTCTCCAGTCCCTTGCCGGGGCATTCGTAATGAGCCGAGTTTCGTGCGGCACACAGCTAAATATTTAGCCGACTTACTTACGGTTGAAACTGAAGAACTTGTGGATCAAACTACTGATAATTTTTTTAAGTTGTTTGGGCGTGCGTATCGCCCCTAATGAAGACAAGATTTCTCGGATGCGTGCCCTCGATTAGCGTTAATATTTCTCTTCCCGGCACTCTTTTGCCGGGAGATACTCGTGTCGACATGGGATGGTTTTTGTATTGTGCTTAGGATCTAAGAGATAATGAGTCTCGATTTTCTAGCGATTTTGCTCGGCGGTTCGATCAGGGATCCCATTCTTTGGATTGTTGGTGTTATATTTGGATGGGACCATGAACGGGGATTTGAGCGCGCCATTTCTTTGTTTGTAATAACGGGCGGAATTTGGGGCGGAATACGTGTGGCGATTTATCTTAGTTTTGGTGAAGAATTTAGTGCGTCTGGGATTTTAGCATTGGTATTGGTTTGTATTGGGTTGATGGTGGGGGTTGGTTTGTTCGTTCGTATATGTAGGCTATGTTATGTGAGATATAATGGAAGGTAGGTAAGGCGCTTTAGTAGTAGCGGTAATGGTATTTCCCATAATATATATTATGCGACTTATTACTCTCCAAACACCCCCAACCCCCAAACGTCTGACAACAATTTTTCGTGCCAAAAAACTGGTTTAAGCTACCTCCATGAAACCTTTGGACCATCTCCTTTCAATTGTGGCCCGCTTAAGAGACCCAGAAGATGGGTGTGAATGGGATTCGCGGCAGACTTATGCGACCCTTCCTCCACATACCATTGAGGAGGCGTACGAAGTTGAGGATGCAGTTCAACGAAAGGATTATGGCGATTTAAAGGAGGAACTTGGCGATCTCCTCTTTCAGATTGTATTTTACTGCCAATTAGCGTCCGAAGATGCACGTTTTAATTTTAATGATGTCGTTTTGTCTATCTCCAAGAAAATGGTAAGTCGCCACCCGCATGTTTTTAACCGCAAGAAAACTTCAGATGGAAGTGCCAATGATGGGGCATGGGAGTCTATAAAACATCAAGAAAGATCTCGAAAGCTTGAGGTAAACTGCAAGGAAAAACCAAGTGCTCTGGACGGGGTTGCCACAACCCTCCCCGCACTTAGCCGAGCTCTTAAATTACAAAAACGAGCATCCATGATGGGTTTTGATTGGCCGAATATTACTCCGGTTTTAGAAAAAATTATTGAAGAAATAAATGAGGTTGAGGAAGTACTTTCCGATAATCTGGGTGCAGAACGGCTAACGGACGAAATTGGCGACGTCCTCTTCGCTTGTACCAATCTAGCACGATATTGCAACATCGACCCGGAGACAGCACTCCGAGCAGCCAATCGAAAATTCGAACGACGTTTTAGGCATGTTGAGGGTCTTATCGAAGCGAATTGGAGCAGCTCGGAGCCTCCATCTCTCGAGGAAATGGAGGCTTTTTGGAAACAAGCTAAATCGGAGACGATCTAGTAAAGTAAAGGCATCCAAGACTCATTTGGGGCGCTTATTCGTTCGTTAAAAGATGAATAAGGCTGGAAGTATCCCAGCGCGTGCCACCTCGGTCCTGAATCTGAGCATAAAATTGATCAATTAATGCGGTAGCTGGTAAGCGAGCTTTGTTCCGCTGGGCTTCCTCGAGAACAATCTTCAAGTCTTTCCGCATCCAATTAACCGCAAATCCAAAGTCAAATTTATCTTCGACCATTGTCTTGGCCCGATTTTCCATTTGCCAAGAACCTGCTGCTCCTTTTGAGATAACCTCGACTACCACATTGGGATCTAAACCAGCCTTTAACGCGAAATTCATTCCCTCTGAGAGCCCTTGGAGCACTCCCGCGATACATATTTGGTTGACCATTTTTGTTAGCTGCCCAGCCCCTGCCTTGCCCATGAGTGTGACCGCTTTAGAGTAAGGGCTCATTATTGGTTTTACTGCTTCAAAGTGCTCCTCTTGACCGCCACACATCACTGCCAGTGCGCCGTTCTCCGCGCCTGCTTGGCCTCCCGAGACTGGAGCATCCAAAAAACCCATACCTTTGTTTTGCGCAACTTTGGAGAGCTCGATTGCAAGGTTTGCTGAAGCAGTGGTGTGATCGACGAGGACCGCGCCCTCCTTCATACCATTAAATGCACCATCATCAGTATTCACCACAGCACGCACGTCATCATCATTTCCCACACAGGTAAACACCACATCTCGTCCCCCAGCGGCCTCTCGGGCAGTCAGTGCAAATGATCCACCGTATTTTGAGACCCAAGCTTCCGACTTTGCGATAGTTCGGTTGTAGACCGCTACATCGTATCCATTGTTCGCCAAATGCCCGGCCATTGGGAACCCCATCACTCCCAACCCCAAAAAAGCTACTTTCTTCTTATCAACCATCTATAACTCCTAGATTTCCGCTTGCACATTAAATGCTCTCAGGCAGTGCATTTTACTTAAGATTTAACCCGCTATCTTAACCGAGAGCCGATCCTCGGGACAACGGGTCCCTACCCTCTTAATCAAGTCGCCCTGCTAGGTTTTCATATTGGATTTGAATGACTCATTCTCAGATATGAGAACAAGAAATCAACAAAGGGAACATATGGGGACGCGCTTGTCTGCTTTCCAGCCGTTCCCAGAGTGTACGAGGTAGATGGCGAGATTAAAGTGCAAAGCTAACTGTTACAGATCCCAAGGAACCAAAATTGGCAGATACCGTATCTCCGGGGTTAATCGGGGAAGGTATCGCAGCGGTTCCGGTAGTCACAATTTGATCTTTTTTAAGGGATATACCCATAAGTGATAATTCGTTGACTAGCCAGGTCAGGGCGACTCTTGGATCACTTAGCACGTTGCTTCCAACTCCACTGGTGACACTCCGTGTGCCAACACTGACCTCTACCGGTTGAAGTTCCAATGCAATATCTCTCCATAACGTGGGCGCTGGTGCTCCCAAGATAAATTCATGAGCACACGCATTGTCTGCAATGAGTTGTGCCTCTCCAACTGTCGCAAAATTTTCATACCGTGAATCAGGAATTTCTAAAGCTGGATGTACACTGTGCACTGACTCTATAACCTCTTTTACAGTGTATAGATGTTCCCGAGGCAAGAGATTGCAATCCATTCGGAAGGCAAATTCTGGCTCAACTACGCGCATTGCGGTGTTTCCAAGGGAAACATTAGAGCCATCATCATAGACTTGTTCACGCAAAAGTCTTCCGGCCAAAGGTCCCCCTACCCCGATATGAGATTGCCCGGCGGAGCTTGTGGCGGCAATTTTCCACCCAAATAAGGCGGATGCGCTTCTTTCCTCTAGTAAACCTTGAATTGCATATCCTTCCGCGCGGGTCACTGGTCTATACATAGGTGGTAACTCATTCGTGCGTTCCCCTTTCCGCCATAGTTCCCATAGAATATCAGCGGCCTTCCGAGTGTTTTCCTCAGAGAGCATCAACTTGTCCACGATTTACAAATATTGTGGCTATCAAAGAAAAGGCCGCGCCAACCTTTCAGTTTGGCGCGACCCATAATTCTATTTTTTGATGATGGGTGTATCGTGAGTTTAACGCTTTTAGAAACCTCCCATACCTCCCATACCACCCATGCCGCCCATGCCGCCCATGTCCCCACCTGGGGGCATGCCACCGCCAGCGTCCTCTTTTTTCTCCGGTCGGTCAGCAACCATCGCTTCGGTTGTAATCAAGAGACCGGCAATAGAGGCTGCATCTTGCAGCGCAGCACGAACTACTTTTGCGGGATCAATAATTCCCGCCTTAACCATATTTCTATATTTCTCTTCCTGTGCATCAAAGCCAAACTGTTGGTCTTTTGAATCCAAAATCTTTCCTACAACTATGGATCCGTCAGTGCCAGCATTCTCGGCAATGAAACGAAGCGGCATTCGAAGCGCTCGTTGGACAATTTCGATTCCCACTTGCTGGTCACTGTTCTCGCCTTCTAGCTTGGCAAGCCGGCGAGAGGCATAGATTAGGGTAACGCCACCCCCGGGAACAATACCTTCTTCCACAGCTGCACGAGTTGAGTGAAGTGCATCTTCAACACGATCTTTACGTTCCTTCACTTCAATCTCAGTGACACCGCCTACCTTAATAATGGCGACACCGCCAGCGAGTTTAGCCAGCCGTTCCTGAAGTTTTTCACGATCATAGTCCGAAGATGTTTCCTCAATTTGAGCTTTGATTTGGTTAATTCGACCGTCAATTTCCTTCCTCTTGCCAGCTCCATCGACAATAGTAGAATTCTCTTTATCGATCATTACCCGCTTCGCGCGACCAAGCATGTCAAGGGAGACATTTTCAAGTTTAATTCCCACATCTTCGGAAATAACCTGACCTCCTGTTAATACAGCAATATCTTCAAGCATTGCTTTACGGCGGTCACCAAAACCCGGCGCTTTCACGCCAGCGATTTTTAAGCCGCCACGAAGTTTATTAACCACAAGTGTGGCTAACGCCTCGCCCTCAATATCTTCGGCGATTATCATTAGAGGCTGGCTTGACTTTACAACGGTTTCCAAAATTGGAAGCAGGGCTTGCAGATTCGAAAGTTTCTTCTCATGAATCAAGATGTATGGATCTTCAAGCTCACAATCCATCTTTTCTGGATTGGTAATGAAGTACGGTGAAAGGTAGCCACGATCAAATTGCATCCCCTCCACAACATCTAGCTCTGTATCGAGACCTTTCGCCTCTTCAACGGTAATAACACCCTCTTTACCAACTTTTTCCATAGCTTCAGCGATAATTTCGCCGACTGCGGCTTCGCCATTTGCCGAAATCGTCCCAACCTGTCCAATTTCTTGTTGGCTCGAGACTCGGCGCGCCATTTTATGGATCCCAGCAACAACAGTCTCGACCGCCGAGTCGATCCCACGTTTCAGGTCCATTGGATTCATACCGGCGGCTACAGCCTTAGAGCCTTCCCGCACGATTGCTTGCGCAAGTACTGTTGCAGTGGTGGTGCCGTCGCCAGCTACATCGCTCGTTTTACTAGCGACTTCGCGGACCATTTGTGCACCCATATTTTCAAACTTATCCGAAAGTTCGATCTCTTTTGCTACTGTCACGCCATCCTTGGTAACGCGTGGAGCACCAAATGATTTATCAAGGACAACGTTTCGGCCCTTGGGTCCTAATGTTACCTTAACGGCATTCGCTAAGATATCGACGCCACGTAGCATACGCTCACGCGCGTCAGCACCAAATTTTACGTCTTTAGCAGGCATTTTTTCTGATCCCTTACTCGATGATGCCCATGATGTCGGATTCCTTCATGATCAAAAGCTCTTCGCTATCGACCGTGACTTCAGTCCCCGACCATTTACCGAAAAGAATCTTGTCGCCCTTTTTTACATCGAGCTTCATGATCTTACCGTTTTCGTCGCGTGCGCCAGTACCGACGGCTACGACTTTACCCTGCATGGGTTTTTCCTTGGCGGTGTCAGGAATAATGATGCCGCCTGCGCTGCGCTCATCCTCCTCGACTCGCCTGACCATCACGCGATCGTGCAGCGGCCTAATTTTCATCCGTGGCTCTCCAAAGATTATAGTAATACCAACTGTTGGCACTCACAATAGATGAGTGCTAACACCTTGGCGCGATATAGTAATGAGAATGCCCGGTGTCAAGAACGTCGGCGCCTTATATCTCAAAATTCTTCCAAAAAATTGATATATCGGGCTAATCTGCCCCAAATTTCTGCTCAAATCGGGCCGCTTTAGAGGTACTTAGGTTTACTCGAAGCCTAATATTTTCGTCTTCCTCCATTTGAGCCAAGACTTCACCATGTTGATATAACCATGCAACGGCCTTACCATCTTCTGCGGGAACGCTAACTTCCACAATCTCCCGATCATCGGGAAGACAGTGATCTATCATATTTATAAGGTCATGACATCCCGTTCCGTTAATTGCTGAAATTGCTATTTGGGGAGCGGAACGTAGGCCTCGTGGGTTCAGATGGTTAGCTAATTCGGGGCCTAATTGATCAATTTTATTCAAGGCCTCAACAAATCTCGTCGTACCCCGTATGTCGATACCAAGCCCAGCTAAAACTGCCTTTACATCCCTATTTTGGGTGGAATTCTCAGGATGCGAAATATCTCGGACGTGAATTATTATATCTGCAGCAACCACCTCTTCCAGAGTCGCCCGAAACGCAGCAATCAATTCCGTTGGGATGTCGGCAATAAAACCAACCGTATCCGATAAAATTACCGACCGCCCTGAAGGGAGAGTGACTTTACGCATCGTAGGGTCCAGTGTGGCAAACAACTGATCCTTCACATAAACTTCAGCGTTTGCGAGTTTATTAAAAAGCGTTGACTTGCCAGCATTTGTATATCCGACTAAAGCAACAACGGGGAAAGGTACTCTTAAACGCGCGTCACGCTGCAATTCGCGGGTCTGAGCCACTCTCGCCAATCGTTTACGAATTTGCCTTACCCTTCGGTCAATTTGGCGTCTGTCCGCCTCAATTTGTGACTCCCCGGGTCCCCCAAGAAACCCAAAACCACCACGCTGGCGTTCCAGATGTGTCCAAGCTCTAACCAAACGACTACGTTGGTAGGTCAGCGCGGCAAGCTCAACCTGTAGCCTTCCCTCATGGGTTGATGCTCGTTTTCCAAAAATCTCGAGAATTAACCCGGTGCGGTCGATAACCTTGCACAACCAAGAGGTTTCAAGACTACGTTGCTGAATTGGCGTGAGGAAAGTATCCACAATAACCAACATCACCGAATTCGCGGATAGAGCTTCCGAGAAACGGGCAATCGTTCCCTTGCCGAACAAAGTAGCTGGATGTCTTTTTTTTAATTTAACAATTTCAGCTCGGACAATCGCCAGCCCAATGGAATGAGCCAAGCTAATTGTCTCCTCCAATCCGGCGTAGGGATCATGATAAATGCCCGCAGCCTTCGTGAATTGAGGCCGCAACACCCAAGCCTGTTCTATTCGAGTCAATTTACGATCCAAAGATCAGATTGTGACTCACCTATACTTGGTTCCCCTCCTCGGATGCGTCGAATAACTGGATTGGGTCAGATGGCATCACCGTTGATATGGCATGTTTATATACCAACTGCGACTGACTATCCCGACGGAGTAAAATACAAAAATTATCAAACCAACTTATATTTCCTTGCAACTTGACGCCATTGACAAGGAATACCGTAACCGCGACTTTGTTTTTCCGAACGTGATTAAGAAACACGTCCTGAACGTTCTGAGTTTTTTCTCCCACCATCTTCACCATCTGCCTAAGGAACGGCAAGATCCTGTGGAGTGTGGTAACGTCACCTCTTCATGCGCTACCATCGACTGGGCTCATTTTAGCACAAGACGCTAAATAGCCATCATTTTTTATTTACCCAGCAACAACCATCATATTTATTTTACAAAACAATGGATTAGTGCAGAAGACTATTATTTTTAAGAGTTTGCGGGAATGTTTTCTGACTAAACATGCGGTTTAAACACTGGCTTATTGATCGACCAGACAAAATTTAGGCTTTACGAAATTGTTCTCAGATATAGTCCCCTTAAACGCTTTGTAACCGGGCCAGGGCGACCATCCCCGATAACAGTATCATCAATATGAGTGACCGGCACCACGAATGAGCTTGTGCTAGTGAGAAAGGCCTCGTGTGCTTGCTTAGCTTCAGCGACGGTAAAGGCTCGTTCGATTACTTTGACACCATCCGACCGAGCGACCTGAAGCACACGGTTACGGGTGACCCCGCTTAATATATCAATACTCTCATGGTGTGTAATCACCGTCCCGCTATCGCCCACTATCCAAGCGTTAGAATGACTCCCCTCGGTAATTATTCCGTTATTATGGATTAGCCACGCCTCAAACGCCCCCGCGACTGCTGCCTTTTGTTTAGCTAAGACGTTAGGCAAAAGAGACACGGACTTGATATCCCGACGCTGCCACCGTTGATCAGCAGTGGTAATCACGTGAACACCTTCTATCCCAATTTTTCCAGTCGCGGGTTGGCTACGCCGAGCCGTTACAATGAGTGAATAACTTGGTTTATTTGGGAAAGTATGATTTCTGGGAGCAGCACCACGTGAAACCTGAAGATAACAGAGACCCTCAGTAACTCGATTTAGACGTACCACCTCTCGTAATATTAGTTTTAAGGTTGCGCGTGACAGTGACATCTCCATTTCAAGTGCCCTGAGAGAACGGTCCAGCCGATCAAAATGCAACTCAGAATCAATTAATTTTCCTTTGACTGCTGCGAACACTTCATAGACACCGTCGCCAAATTGTGTGGCTCGGTCTTCAATGTGAATGGCAGCAAAATCATGACTCATAAATTGACCATTGACGTACGCTATCCTCGACATTCTTGCTATCCTACGGTCTCCAAAATGAAAAATTGAGTAACACTATGAGAGCAAGAAACTCTAGGCGCCCAAGCAACATTCCAATCATTATTAAAATTTTTGCTCCGGCTGGAAGGGCAAAAAGGTTTAGGTTGGAATCAAAAAGATGCATCAACGCTGGACCGCTGTTGGTTAGCGCTGAAATAGATAAAATTACTACAGCACCAAAATCAATATCAAAGGCACTGAGGGCAACAGCTAAAAATAGAGCGCACAAAATGTAACTAATGAAATATACAGATATAACTTGAATGAAGGACTGTGTAACTGCAAAGCGGCCAAATTTTATTGGAACTACAGCGTGTGGATGGATCGATTGTATCAGTTCCCTCTTAGCTTGGCGCATTAAGAGGACTAGACGCATTACTTTAAATCCTCCTGCAGTTGAACCTGTTGTGCCACCGATTACAGCAAAGAAAATTAAAACCAAAAGGAAGATATTAACTGAGCTATTTGATGCTTCTGCTCCGGGATAACCAGTGGTTGTTATGACGGAGACAAACCGGAACAACTCACTTATTATAAACGATCCAGCTGCAGTATTCTTATCAGCGGAAATAATCAGGGCAATAGAAGCCAACACAAAAATTACCAACATGCGACTCTCAGAATCCCGTGAGTACGCTGCCCAATCCCCTTTTATAAAACGGCCGTGTAAAGTGAAATTAATTGCCCCTAATATCATAAACATCACTAGAATCATCTGAATCTCAGGACCCCTGAGAACCACTGGACCAGAACTTTCTATAACAAATCCGCCGGTCGATACGGTGCTCATAGAATAACAAATAGAATCCAACACGGGCATACCGGCAAGACTAAGACTTATCGCACAAATAACGGTTAAACCTCCGTACACTAGAAGTAGTGAACGTACTACATGTTGAAATGATGGTTGTGGATCTACTGAAAGGACCTCCAATGCGTCACGTCTGGGAGCAAAGATCCCGCCAAAACCGAATGATGGCAGTGCCCAAATTACGAGAATAAGTGCCCCATCCCCTCCCATCCACTGGAGTATTGCACGCCATAACAACTCGCTGTCACTAAGGACAGTAGGATCAGATAAAACGCTTAGACCTGTTGTGGTGATTCCAGACAAAGCTTCAAAACATGCGTCAAGGAAGCTAGGGATGTTTCCGCCAAGATACAGAGGCAGCCCTCCAATTAATGTCATGAAGACAGCCAGCAGGCACAGCAGGGCGACGGTTTCACGTCTGCCCAAAGTGAGCGACTTACCTTTAGTAGTTAGAAAAAATAGGACCCCGAAATATCCAGAGACACAAATGCTTGCTAAAAACGCTTTTCGAATCTCGCCATCGCCTTGGGATACAGTCAACATTACTGGCATCAGCATGCTGACGGAACAGAAAATCATGGTGGCGCCAACGACCCTTAATACTGGTGCACCATTCATATCATGCACTAAAACACTTGCACCTAAAAGTAACCAAAAGCGACAGAGAACAGTTTTTCAACTTTTTTAATAGTCCCATGTGGAGCCAAAACTATAACTCTGTCACCTTTCTCAATGGCTGTTTCCCCTCGTGGAATAATAACAAGTCCATTTCGTACCAATGCCCCAACCAGAACACCCGTAGGTAAACGAGCTTCTTTTAGTGGGACACCGATCACAGGTGCCGATTCCATCGCATCCGCTTCTATTACCTCCGCCGTGCCACCTTGCAAGGTATGGACCGAATGAATTCGACCTCGCCGGATATGCTCTAAAATACGAGACACGGTTATATCTCTCGGACTAATGGCAGTATCGATTCCTAAAGGAGAAATTAGTGGTGCATAAGTAGTTTCATTGATTAACGCAACCGCACGCATACATCCATGACGTTTTGCAAGAACCGATGCTAATATATTTACTTCGTCGTCATCGCTCACGGCAATGATAGTCTCTGCCGTCAGAACACTTGCTTCTTCCAAAATTTCTGAATCAAGAGCATCCCCACAGATCACGATCGTTCGATCAAGTTGATCTGCGACGAATTCCGCCCGACTTTGTTTCGATTCAATAAGCTTTACATTGATTGGTGGCTCACGCGCCTCCAATCCTTGCGCTAATTGAAATCCAATGCCCCCACCACCTACGATTACCACTCGTTTAGCTGGCCTTTCCTCATGCCCAAAAATCATTCTCGCCCTAGTTACGTGATCGCTGTCCACCACGAAATATACTTCGTCTCTGGGAAGCAGCTGATCCATATCTCTTGGGAAAATCGCTTTGTCATCACGGACGATGTAGACAATTGTGATATTGAGGTCAGGAAACAGTTCTGTAAGCTGACGTAACGGCGTATTAATAATTGGACAATCTTGATTTAAACGCATCCCTACTAGGCTCACCTTACCGTCGGCAAACTCGATGATGTCGATCGCACCCGGCGCTTCGAGCAACCGATCGATGGCTGCAACGACCTCGATTTCAGGGGAAATTATTACGTCTATCGGCATATGGTCCCGACTAAACAGGTGCCGCCAGCTTGGCTCTAAATAAGCATTATGCCGGACCCGGGCCATTTTAGTGGGCACATTGAAAAGTGTGTGAGCAACCTGGCATGAAACCATGTTTATTTCATCGGACAAAGTTACGGCGATCAACATATCCGCGCTTCCGGCGCCGGCGCCTTGGAGAATATCTGGGTATGAGGCAAATCCTTGCAACGTTCGCACGTCAAGGCCGTCGCTAACTTTTCGCAAACGTTCTGTATCGTCATCAATTACGGTTACGTCATTGTCTTCGCTTGATAATTGACGTGCAATATCAAACCCAACCTGACCTGCTCCACAAACTATAACTTTCACTCTATGTCCTGTGGTCTTGATGTTGATTCAACTTACTGGTGTTCCATAGGTTAGGTTTTATTCAGGCCGAGAACGCCCAACGATCTAAGCTTACGGTGCAGTGCCGACCGCTCCATACCAATAAACGATGCGGTCTTAGAAATATTATTCCCAAATCGAGCAACCTGCGCCTCTAAATATTGTCGCTCAAATATTTCTCGAGCCTTCCTAAGAGGAAGTGACATTATCTCATGCGCTAAATCGGCGCGCAAAGTACTTGGTGTAGACCGTAGGAGTTCCGGTGGAAGCATATTGGCTTGTACAGCGGTGCCCTCACCTCCCGGCGCCATGATCAGTAACCATTCGACGACGTTGCGCAGTTGTCGTACATTTCCAGGCCAATCACATGCCTGCATTAGCGCTATCGCATCTTTTGCAATCTTTCGGGCCGGCAAGCCAGATGAATGGGCCGTCTGCGTCATAAAATAATCAATCAATTCAGGAAGATCTTCTGCCCTATCACGTAGCGCTGGCAGCTCGATCGGTACCACGTTGAGTCTATAGTAAAGATCCTCACGAAAGTCCTTCCGAGCAATTGCAGTCAACAAGTCCCGGCTACTTGCCGCGATTACTCGAACGTCTACTTTAACCGTCCGTCCACTGCCTAAGCGACTAAAACTTTGATCCTGAAGTACTTGCAAAATTTTTGCCTGAGTCTTCAACGGCATGTCGACTACCTGATCTATCAGTAATGTTCCCCCGTGAGCTTGTTCTAAAGTGCCCATTTTTAGTTCGTACGTATCTTGATCAGTGTCGTATTCTATACCAAAAAGCTCCTCTTCCATCCGTTCTGGAGCCATTGTAGCCGCATTCAATACGATAAAGGGCCCAGCTGCCCGGTTTGATTTCTGGTGAATAGTGCGTGCTACTACCTCCTTCCCGCTCCCAGCCGGTCCAACAATTAAAACACGACTATGGGTGGGTGCAACCCGATCTATGATTTGCCGAACCGAATTAATCGCGGCCGAACGGCCGATTACGCTTGCCTCAGCGCCAGCCCTACGCCGGAGATCCTTATTCTCGCGTTTTAGTTGTTCAGACTCCAGAGCTCGTCCGAGAACATGAAGCAATCTATCCGTTTCAAAGGGCTTCTCAATAAAATCATAAGCCCCAAGGTGCAAGGCCTTTACTGCCGTTTCAATATTCCCGTGACCACTTATCATTATGACGGAGAGGTTTTCATATTTCTGACGTACAGTCTCAAGAATCTTCAACCCGTCGTGCTTACTTCCTTGCAACCATATATCAAGCAAAACAAGAGCAGGGACCCGTCTTTGAATCTCAGCATACGCGCTAGTACTATCCCAAGCTTCACGCGTTTCGATGCCTTGGTCACCAAGGATTCCAGAAATTAAGGACCGGATATCTTTCTCGTCATCAACAATGAGGATGTCATTAACCATTGATCATTTGGTCCTAAGAACTTTTTCACGGAATGACG
>CAJWOI010000023.1 GCA_913044255.1 uncultured Alphaproteobacteria bacterium | reverse complement strand
TACCAGCAATTTCAATTTTTGGTGTTTCCAAAAAATTTGAGAATGGTTTTGTGGCTCTAGGGGATATCAACCTTGATATAGCTTCAGGAAGTTTTGTAGTAATTTTAGGACCAAGTGGGGCTGGAAAATCTACACTATTACGTTGTGTCAATGGACTCGAAAAACCGAGTACCGGGGCAGTAAAAGTGGAGTCTAAATTAGTTACACGCCGATCTTTGCAAGCAATTCGTCGAAACGTAGCTATGATTTTTCAGCGTTTTAACCTAGTTGGGCGACTCAACGTAATGTCGAATGTGTTATGTGGTCGTCTTGGAAAGCGATCCACTTTGGGAAGTTTACTATATTTGATGCGACAAGATGATATGACCATCGCAAATGCCGCCTTAGACAGAGTTGGCTTGCTATCCCGTGCATGGGAACGTGCTGACACATTATCAGGTGGTGAGCAGCAGCGAATCGGGATTGCACGCGCATTAGCGCAAGAACCTAAAGTTCTACTTGCAGATGAACCAGTGGCAAGCCTAGATCCGACAACAGGTGAAGAAATCATGACCTTACTTCGTGAAATTCAAATGGAGGGCTCTCTGACGCTACTTGTGAGCCTGCACCAGGTTGAATTTGCACGAAAATATGCTGAGCGAATCGTGGGACTCAGGGAAGGAAAAATCGTATTCGATGGACCGCCCAATGCTCTTGATGACGTTGCACTTCAAGCAATTTATGGACGCCCATCGAACGACGAAAAGTTCGTATCTAAGAATGAAGATCGTATCGTTTAGACGTTGGCCGACATCTAACGGCCTTCCACCACGAACTATGCTGTTGATCGGAACAGCTGTAATTTCCGTACTTACCCTCTCATCACCTTTGCTTGACATCAATTTCAGCGCGTTAATTCACGCGCCTGCGAGATTGGTATTGTTTTTGGGAAATTTTTTAACGTCGCCAGATTGGGAGTGGCTTGGGCATCTTGCGGTTAAGTTGGCTGAAACTGTAGAAATGGCATTGCTTGGAACCTTAGTTGCCGCGCTCATTAGTTTACCGCTGGGATTTCTCGGCGCACGAAATGCCAGTCCACATCCCTTCATATCGCACATGGTACGGGCGTGTTTATCTTCCGTTCGCGCTTTTCCTGAAATGATGTGGGCACTCGTCTTCGTTGCGGCAGTTGGACTAGGGGCGCTTCCTGGAGTCGCGGCTATCGCATTAGTGACGGTGGGTTTTCTAGGAAAGTTTCTCGCAGAAAGTCTTGAAGCGGTGCCGAATTCGGCACTTGAAGGCGTTATCGCGCATGGCGCAAGACCGATGCAGGTGCGTGCGTTCGCGTTACTTCCCCACGCGTGGCCAGATTTCGTGTCGGTTCTCTTTGTGGTGTTCGAACATAATGTACGTGCAGCTACGGTACTTGGTCTCGTGGGTGCCGGGGGAATTGGTTACGACATGACTATGGCCATGAGATTATTTCAATTTGATCGATTGGTGCTAATCGTACTAGCCATTTGGTTAGTAGTAACGATTCTGGATCGTCTCTCTGATGCACTGCGCCGGCGAATTATCTGATGGCCGGAACACAAGCAATAGAGGCCCCGGTCCCTCCACCTCGCCCCTTTATTCTGTGGCCTCTATATATATTTTTGGGAACCGCCACGGTCCTGGCCCTTTCTAATCATCTCAACATCGATATCCAGGCCTTATTGTGGGGTCTAGGAGACATAACTGAGTATATTGGGCGTTTTGGTACACCCGAGTTGTCAAACTTTCCACGTGTTGCATCGCTGATGGCCGAAACCCTAGCAATGGCTGTCTGGGGTACGGCGCTGGCCGTTATAATAGCAGTAATGCTTGCGCCTTTAGCCGCTCGTAACTTGTCACCAAATCCCATTTTGTATCGTACCGCACGAGAAACACTAAACGCACTACGTGCTTTGCCTGATCTATTAATTGCATCCATTTTTGTTGCGGCACTTGGCCTTGGACCACTTCCTGGGGTTCTCGCCATTGGATTGCACAGCGCAGGTTTTCTTGGAAAAGTATTGGCGGAAGTATTGGAACGCGTTGATGTCGGCACCTACGAGGCGATGCGTTCCGTAGGCGCAAATTTTCCCCAAATTGTCATGTGGGCAGGTTGGCCGTCTGCCTTACAAGAGGCGGTTGGGTATACGATCTTTCTAATTGACAGAAATGTTCGAGTCGCAGCCATTCTTGGACTGGTGGGTGCAGGCGGCATCGGCATGGAACTAACCGTTTCTTTTCGCCTGTTTCAGTATGACCGTGCAGCAGGATTAATTCTGGTGATTCTTATCGTCATCCTCAGTATTGACTACGTTTCTGACTGGGCGCGCCGACTGGTACGATGAATTTTTGTCAAATCAGGCCAAAAATAAGCCGATAAGAAACTCAAAACAATTACTGAAAAAATTTGAAATTCAGGAATCTCTGCGCTCAAATTAGTAGATAACTAACCGACATATTCCTGAAGCCGCGGCATATCCAATGCAGCCCTGAATGTATTATGAAAATGATGCAAGGCAGGCTCATTTCTTCCAAATATCACATGATCCAACAAACCATTTTCAATGGCGCTTTGAGTGCTCGCCCCCATTGCATAATCCTCTTGGGCTATTGTGCTCATGATCACCTCATTTTGAGCTTCTACAGTGGGCAAAGCGCCATAGCGAGCATCCATGTCATAGACATTTTCAGGACTCAGTTTTGGTACATCATCGCCTTCTTGATTTTTTGCTTCCAGCAACTTGTCACTAAAGTAGTGGCTTATCTGTGTAACTGAGCGACCAGGGTTTTTGGGATGTGGGTAAATTCGAAATAGATTTATGTTACCTCGCCCCAGAGCCACATGAACATTCGGGAATAGGTAGTAAATCACTACTGCACCGTGTGTCACTCGCCACTCGTCTCGCGGCTGTTCACGAACACGGTCAATACCTCGATTCGGAAACACAAAGCGGTGATTCCTTTGAAATGACTCATACGATAACGCGTCGCCGTAAAATATTCTCCCTACCGTATCTTTATGCAATTTATGAAAGTGATATGTCTCACCAAACGTGTCATTCGCCAATTTCCAATTCAATCGCATGTCAATGGTAGTTTCACCAACATAGTTCATCCGTTCGAATTTCCAGTTTTCGAGTTCAGAGGAAAGGTCTCCAAGCAACATTTCAACATCGAGATCCGACCCCGGCTGTGGATGAACCCACAGCAATCCATATTTTTCACACGTTGGTAGTTCGACTAGACCACGACACGATTTATCGATAGCTCCGAAATGATCTTCCTGCGGAATAGCAATTAAGGATCCACAATTGTCATACGTCCATTTATGAAAAGGGCATGCAAATCTAGATCGTTTTCCCCGGAGCTCAGTTTCCACACGAACACCACGGTGCCTGCAGGCATTCAAGAAAGCCCGGAAACGCCCCTCCGAATCTCGTGTAGCAAGTATCGGAATTCCAAAGTCATCTATAGTCAAAAAAGATCCCGGCTCAGGCAGGTCTTTTGAAAGCCCGACGAGTTGGGGGTGATTTTGAAAAAAATCCTCCCATTCTTTGTTTGCTAAATCCGAGCAGGTATATACCGAAGTGGGATTTTGAAGAATTACACCAGCATCTACGTTCACTTTTTCGTCGAGTTGGCGTATTAGCTCAGATAAAATCTTGACTTGTTTCGAATGCTCCATCCCATCCCTCATTCGCTAGCTGTATAGCTAATTTATTCTCCTAGGCGCACATTCACAAACTAGACCAATTACTCACTAGAAAGACAATAATTTTCGTAAATACATTGCGCTATCTTACTTTGATTTCAGTCGTGATTTGAGAAGAATACAAAAAAGCATTCTTGTTCCTCCAATGTGATGTTAAATAAAAAGTGACGCCTGCGAGGTAGATATTCCGTGCACATTTTATGGTTCACACACCCATGTTAAACCTTTAAAAATATTGCATAATTAACATTTGGCTATTATCTAAAGTAAGAATTCGGCTTTATTGGGTAACTTTTTAGAGAAACCGATGTCAGAAATTGTCAATATAACCACCGATCTTTTTCGAATCCCACTCCCAGTCACTCTTACGGATGCAACCCACGGGGAGATGAGAGAGTTTGATCTGATCACTGTTCAAATCCGTGATTCAGAAGGTGCAGAAGGAATTGGTTACACCTATGTCGGCCAAAGTAGTGCTGCACCAATATACGAAATAATTGAGTCTTATAAAGATCTGCTGATGGGTGAAGTTGCTGGACGCATTGAATACTTGTGGCAAAAAATGTGGTGGGCACTGCATTATTCAGGACGTGGGGGGCCGGTAAGTTTTGCGATATCAGTAATTGATATCGCACTGTGGGATTTGAAAAGCCGAAAACAGAATCAACCTCTCTGGCAATTTCTAGGTGGCCATGATCCCAAGGTAAAGGCCTATGCGGGGGGCATTGACCTTTATTTTACGATTGACGAACTATTGGATCAGACCCAACGCAATCTCAACAACGGGTTCCACGCTATAAAAATGAAAGTTGGCAGGAAACATCTGAGTGAAGATGTTGAAAGGGTCGCAGTCATGCGTGAGTTTCTGGGGACAGACTTCCCGCTCATGGTTGACGCAAATATGGGTTGGCGGACCGACGAAGCCATTCGGGCTGCTCGGGCTTTATCAAAGTACGAAATTTACTGGCTCGAGGAGCCTACTATCCCCGACGACTTTTCCGGGTACGGTCGTATTCACAAGGAAGGTAGAGTGCCAATTGCGGCCGGCGAAAACCTACACACCTTGTATGAATTTCAACACCTAATTGAAGCTGATGGAGTTGCGTTTCTCGAACCTGATGTGACAAACTGCGGCGGTATCACAGCGTGGACGAAAGTTGCGCATGTGGGCGAAGCTAATAATTTACCAGTAACGTCACATGGTGTGCATGATTTACAAGTTCACCTTTTGGCGGCTGTGTCCAACAAATCCTATCTGGAGGTTCATGGCTTTGGCTTGCAGGATTACATAACTAACCCCGTGAAGGTAGTAGAAGGCTACGCAACAGCCCCTGATCGCATAGGACATGGCGTAAACTTCGACTGGGGTGCTTTGGGAAAATACCGAGTTCAGCGAACTTACTAATGGGCAGTTGCTGAATAAGATCTGTCGTGCATTAAAGCAAACCCATTAACCTACCCAAAGTCTGGCACAACATATTTATGCACTCTTGTTCCTGTTTCCTAGAGCTTATTGAGACATGCTTACCACTATCCCGGAAAATGAAAATCGAGTGTGAAATTTCTTAATCAATAGGATTATGCTAGCTCGCAATTGCGTAATCGCGAAGTAGGAGGGTTGAATAATGAGTAACCAAGGTCATGGTCGCAATTTCAACCGTGAGAGAGGTCTCATTGAATTATATGGAACGGACCCAGAAAGAGCCGACGCGATTGTATTCGGGAGAAAAACGCCTCTAGGCCGGCGTGGTTTTCTCAAAGGAGTGGGCCTCTCGTCATTAGGTGCAGCACTTGGAGCAACAATTCCTTTTGCGGCATACATGCCATCTGGTTTAGTGCCGGTGGCCTTCGCTGATGAGGCCAATTGGGTGCGAGAACTTTCCGATACTGGCTTAACGGTACTCAATGATCGTCCAATTAATGCAGAAACACCGGCTCACCTGCTAAATGATAGCGTTACTCCAAATCATCTTCATTTTGTTCGTAATAATGGGCTTATGCCTGAGGGAAATGGCAATCAGAAATGGACGTTGAGCATAGACGGGGAAGTAATGCGCCCAACCACGTTTTCGATAGCCGACCTAAAACGCAATTTTCGTCCAGTAAAAAAGGCCCTGCTATTGGAGTGTGGTGGGAATGGCCGCGCCGGGTACAATCCTCCCGCCCGGGGCAATCAATGGACTACAGGGGCCGTGGCCAACGCTTATTGGACTGGCGTTAGGTATAGCGATGTATTGAATGCAGTTGGGCCCAAGCCAACCGCTATCTACACGGCACATTATAGCAGTGACCGACATCCCTCTGGCGATCCTGACAAAGTAGTAATTTCCCGCGGCATTCCTATTGCAAAGGCAATGAAATCCGACACGATTATTGCTTTTGAAATGAACGGGGGGCCAATCCCGCTTACACACGGTGCCCCGTTACGCGTGGTAGCGCCAGGGTGGCCTGGCTCCGCCTCTCAAAAATGGCTCAACCGAATATCGATTCGCGACCAAGTTCATGACGGGACAAAAATGACAGGAAAATCTTATCGGGTGCCGGATCAACCTATCCCACCTGGGGGCGAAGTAAACAATTTGGATATGCGGATTATCGAAGCAATGCCAGTGAAATCTCTTATTACCCGTCCCGAAACAGGATATCACCACAAGCATAGGGAAACGATGCAGATTGGGGGACATGCTTGGGCGGGCGATCGGATCATCACGAAAGTCGAGGTTTCAATCGATTTTGGTGCGACTTGGAGAAGGGCACGTGTAGAAGGGCCCCTTAATCGTGGATCTTGGCAGGACTGGTCATCGGCATTCAAATTTCCCAAGCCAGGCTACTACGAGTTGTGGGCACGCGCGACCGACAACGAAGGTGTTGCTCAACCCATGCTCGTACCCGGTTGGAATCCACGCGGCTACCTAAACAACTCAACCCATCGAGTTGCGGTTACGGCTATATGACGCATCGTTACAAGTTATCAATTCTATGCTTTTTCGCGGTTTCCACCCTGACCAACCCCATTTGGGCCCAAGCGGAGTGCAATTTACCAATTGGCAATGGACAGGAAGAGGTTTGCACCTACTGTATTGCTTGCCATTCGCTACAAATTGTTACTCAACAACGGTTAAGTAGGAAGGTCTGGAATGAAGTCCTTACATGGATGGTTGAGGAACAAGCCATGCCCAAACTTCCGGTGGCCGAGCGAACTCTAATCATCGACTATCTTGAAAGTTGGTTTGGAATCGAGAACCCACGTTAGTATCGCATGACGAACTTTAACTTTTCTTCTTCGGGAGCTATGTTTCGCGTGCTTATACCACGTTGCCCAGATTTAGACCCCTTTCTGCCCGGTTCCGTATTCTTCACAAACAGGAATCCCACAGCCATGCATTTGTCCGATAGCTGCTATGTTATATAGATTTTTTAAAGAAGTCAGATGCCGCTTTATGTTGCGACTGGCATTGACCGATAAGAACAGCGCAACCCCCAATCGAAAAGAGCACCTATGACCACCCGTCTACTTCGGTACGGAATTTACATTTCAGTTTACACACTAATATTTGCCAATGTCCCCGCTGAAGCGGATGAAACAGAGCTCATACGTCGGCTTGAGGAACAACAGCAAATTATTCATTCCCAAAGTCAACGAATCGATAAACTTGAACAGGCTCTAGAGACGATTTTAGAAACCAAGCAAAACGATGCGCCAAACACGGATGCGACAAGCCGCACAGTTGAATCACAGCCAAGCACGTCTCCCAAATTAAAGTCGCCCGCAGCCGCGACTTCGACGCCCGCAAAGACAGCAGACAGCTCAAGCGCTGCAGAGGACCCGTTTGCCGGTAAAAGAGCGGCAAAAAAGGGATATGATCCCGAGAAGTCTTTCTTTGGTCCCCTGCCCCGCTTTAAATCACCGAGCGGCTATTCGTTCGGCCTTAGTGGCATTATTACGTACGATGCTGCCGGTTATTCACAAAATGGAGAGGACGACAGTGCCACTGTTACAGACTACCGGGACGGCAGTAGAGTGAAAAACGCCATAATGGGAATCGTTGGCGTTTTCCCGAAAGACTGGATCTGGGGAATGGCATATGACTTTTCAGATACCGATGAAGGTGTAATAGAAGGGCTACGGTCTGCCTTTGCGCTGTATCGAGGTTTTGAACCTTGGTGGGTCATCATTGGACAACAAAACACGGGCATAGGACTAGATGCCTCGAACTTCTCTTCACAGAGAGTTTTCATGGAAGAGGCCATGGTAGCTGGGACCTTTGGGTTCGCGCCGGGGGCCCCGATTATGGGAGTTTCAACGCTTTATCGCCAAAACAACAAATACATTCGACTTGGATTGATGAGTGACCCCGCCAAGACACCCAATAGCGCCGACGGTGGAGCTGTGGGGGATGAAGCGTATGGTATACATGGGCGATATGCGTGGGCGCCAATTGCAGAGCGGACGCGAGCTCTGCACGTGGGAACTTCAGGATATTGGCGTGCCCCAGATGCCACAGGATTCAGTTCTGATCCTGAGATCACCGTAGATTCAACGGCCTTGATTGACACTGGTCAAATCACCAGGGTCGACGACTATTATTTTGCCGGTCTTGAGGGGGCTATTGTTCGCGGCCCATTTTCCGTACAGACCGAATACGGAATGGTTAATATTTCTCGGAAGAATAATCAGTCAAGCCAACCCGCCTTTCAGGATTTAATGTTCAACGGGTATTATTTGCAGACAAGTTATTTTTTAACTGGCGAATCCCGTAATTACTATCCACGTTTCGCTGCGTTTTGGCGCGTGACTCCAAAACAAGATTTTAGTTTGTCGAATGGTACTTGGGGTGCTTGGGAAATAGGATTTAGGTACAGTTTCTTGGATCTAGATGACGGCGCATCTAATCTTTCGGGCGGTGGAGTACGTGGAGGCGTTGCAAGCAATTACACACTCGGCCTAAACTGGTATTTAAATCCGTTCGTGCGTGCACAGCTTAATTACGTATACGCTGATGCTGAGAACTTGACAGATGCAGGCCCTGCAGAAGGCGACATAGTCCACATTGTAGGAACACGACTCCAGATCGAGTGGTAAATAACAAAGCAAACAGAGCTTTCAGCTTACCGCAATACAAAATTGTGAGCGCAAATTCGTGTTATGCCGAATCAAGAAATTACTATCCGAGATTTGCGGCTTTCTGGCGAGTGAAACCCAAACATGATTTTAGCTTGGAAAATGGGACGTGGGGTGCCTGGGAAATAGGGTTACGCTATAGTGTCCTAGATCTCGATGATGAGACGTCAAATCTCCCAAGTGGTGGTGTCCGAGAAGGAGCAGCAGAAAAACTACACGTTGGGACTGAATTGGTATCTCAATCCATTTGTACGCGCACAATTGAACTACGTACATACCGACGTCGAAAATTTGACTGACTCGGGACTAGCTGAAGGCGATGTTGTTCATATAGTTGGAACTAGGTTCCAAATCGAGTACTAGGAAATTTCTGTTCTTAATTTTTTGACATCCTTCCTTCGAAACATTCGTTCTGGGATCCTACTATGTAAAGATAACCTTACCGCGCTACTTAAGTTCAATTAAGCAAATCTTTACGAGTGTTCCCACAACAATTTATAGCATAGCGTAGTCTGCCTTAAAGCAGAGTCCCTAGTGTGCCTTTGCCGAAGTCGTTATATAATCCCAAATTGGTTTATGCTAACTCAACAACGTTGAGATGAAAAAACTATACTCATTACGCGCCTTACAAACGGTTTACGGCCTGGCATTTCTATTGCTTCTACTGATAAGCGCGGTGGGAGGACTGATTGCATTTCAGGCCAGCGAGCAAAGCTCTCTCGAAGCTCAAAGAGTAGGAACCCTACTAAAAACCGTCGAACTTACTAGGGGCGATCTATATAGACAGTTGAAGGAAGTATTTGACTATCATTTTCTTCTGGATGAAGACGCAGACCTTGAATACAAAGAACTAGGGCGTCGCTCGCAAGAGAATTTTGTTACCTTACAAGCCATCGCAGTGACAAATAAGGAAAAAGTAGCTATCCAGCATTTAATTGATGCTTATCAAGTCGTGAACATCAGAGTTACTAAAATCATGTCTTTCGATCGCGGCCAAATCCCACAGTCCGAAAGACTATCCTTGCTTGATACTGAGCTAGAAAATGAGGACCTGAGCGCTCTTGAAGTAGCCTTCTTGGCAACGGAGGAGTTATTCCTTGTGGCACAGACGAAACTAGAGTCAAGCGTGAGGAACTTAGTTCAAACCGCTTTAATATTACTATTTCTACCTATCTTAATTGCCGCAGGATTACTTCTATTTGCCCGATTCTTTCTTCAAAGAGCATTCGTCAAGCCACTTGCCGATTTATTAGACAGTATGAAGCTGTTTGGTGGAGGAAACCTTGATCACCAGGCCGTGGAACAAGGCGCCAATGAAATGCTAGACCTGCAGCGGGCCATCAATAATATGGCAAATGATTTAAGCCAGAGTCGTAATGCTGTTGTTCATAACGAGAAACAAGCGGCCTTGGGAGCACTCGTTCCAGTGGTTGCCCACAATATTCGAAACCCATTGGCCAGCATACGTGCCACCGCGGAGGTTTCAAATATCTCAAATTTGAATACGGAGACACAACAGGCCTTTTCTGACATCATTGGAACCGTTGACCGATTAGAAAAGTGGCTGCTTGCTTTACTTAACTTCTTGAATCCATCGAATCCGACATTTACAGACTGTCAATTTCAACAGTGCGTGGATAACGCGTTGTCCTTAATAAATCCAAAAGTTTCTGAGAAGGAATTATCCATCAAAAAGGATAACTGGGATAATCCTGTTAATATTTCTCTCGACACAAACCTTATGGAACAAGCAATCTATGGACTGATTGTTAATGCCATTGATGCATCTCCTCGCAAGGGAAAAATAAATCTGGGACTCACACGCCTAGAAGACCAAGTCCAGCTTAGAATCGATGATGAGGGTCAAGGCTTTTCCTTTTCCCCGAAACAACAAGAATTTTCTCCGGGGCCAACAACGAAAACACGAGGAAGTGGGCTTGGGATCCCTTTTGCGTACAAAATTTGTGAGCTGCATAAAGGAAGCCTGACATTTGAACAAAGACCGTCGGTGGGGACACGTGTTACAGTTTCCCTTCCCGTAGCGCCTTCCACGGCAATACCCCATGGCTAATATTTTAATTGTTGACGATGAGGCAGTTTTCGCACGTGCCATCAAGCGCAAACTAGAACGTGAAAATCATGAATGCTTAATTTCATCTACCGTAAATGAGGCCCGCCAATTTCTTAAGAGAGGCCCAAACCAGAAAGTTAAATTTCAACCCAATTTAGTCCTGCTGGATATGCGTTTGCCCGACGGGGATGGGATAGAACTGCTCACTGATATCGAAGATGAGGTGCCAGTAATAGTAATAACAGCGTACGGCGACATTGATAATGCCGTTGCCGCAATGAGAAGTGGAGCTAGTGATTACCTAAGAAAGCCATTAGATTTAAAAGAACTCGACCTGGTCATCACAAGGGTGCTGCAAACTCAAGAAATTCACACCCGCCTCAACTTATCCCAGGCACGAGAACTGCACCAAGCAAAATCCCAAAGACTGATCGGAGAGAGTCCGGCAATCAATACCGTAAGAGATACAATAAAAAAAATAGTCGCCATCCAGCCAGTAAATGAGGAACCCCCGCCAAATGTGCTAATACTTGGAGAAACAGGCGTCGGAAAAGATCTGGCAGCTCACCTGATTCATGCGGATGGAGGCTTCCTTGGTCGACCGTTTGTTCAAGTTGACTGTCCTGCTTTAAATCATGAGGAAATGGATGTACAGCTTTTTGGAAAAATAAGTTCCGAGCCTAGTTCTTCTTCGCAAAAACGCGTCGGCTCCATTGAAACTGCAGAAGATGGGACTCTGTTCTTAAACGAAATTTCGGAACTCCCACTACCGCTGCAGAACAAACTCCTTCACGTAATAGAACACCGAATGACCCAACCCCTTGGTAGCACCAAAGAAAATATTGTGAAGGCACGTTTTATCGCAAGCAGCAATCGCCCGTTAGCAGATATGGCAAATGACGGAAGTTTTAGGGCCGATTTATTCTACAGACTTAATGTCCTCACCTTGGAATTGCCTCCACTACGAGAACGAAGAGAGGATATTCCCCTCTTAGCTACTTATTTCTCTGAGCAGACGTCACGGCGGTATGGGTGTGAAGGTGTTATTCTAGATGAGTCTGCATTGGGGGCAATGGGCAAGTATAATTGGCCAGGCAATGTTCGTGAGCTCCGGTATTTAATCGAACGCTCAGTGCTTCTGCTCAGTGGAAATAGCATCGGTGCCAAGGAACTGGGACTGACGAAAGAACTTCTTGATGCGGAGCCAAGCTCGCCAAGAGGGGTAGCGCCATCCTCGAATCACACATTGGTTTCGGCCGAACGTGAACTCATCGAAAAGGCGCTTGCCGATTGTAAAGGAAATATCTCTAAAGCGGCACGCATTCTTGGTGTTACCAGGATGACAATGCGATACCGCATGGAGAAACATGGGATTAGCGGTTCCAAGTAGTAAAATATGGTTGAAAATAACCAATTTAGAGACAATACAAGTATTTTTGGTTGTTTTGCGCAAAATATTTGAGACAAGACATAGTCTAATCAAATATTAGTTTATTCTTGGAAATAGCTAGCCAAGAC
Source organism: uncultured Alphaproteobacteria bacterium (assembly GCA_913044255.1). Classification (GTDB taxonomy): domain Bacteria; phylum Pseudomonadota; class Alphaproteobacteria; order UBA7887; family UBA7887. Next base: position 2,712 of record CAJWOI010000023.1, on the reverse strand, counting down.
TCTTCTAAGGTTTTCTTTTCCTATACTCTCTGTGATGCGCTTGTACTTGAATATTTGATTCAGTATATAGCCCATATTTAACAATATAAACGATGAATGAGTTTAGCATGAAGCTTCTACGCAGATTCTCAATATTGGCCCTTCTGGTAGCCCTGACCGTGTTGCCTTCAGCTGTAGGTCACGCGCAGGAGTCCGAAAGCATTGAAGTCCCGGAGATAAACATCATCGGGATGACTCCTATGCCCGGAACCGGGATCTCTGTAGATAAAGTACCGACCAAAGTCCAGACTTTTAATCCGAGTGAATATAGTGAAACCTATTCAATTGATCTGCCGGCTTTACTGAATAGTAAAGCTGCAAGTATTGATGCTACAGACACACAAAATAATCCATTCCAAAAGAACATCACCTATCGAGGATTCCAAGCCTCGCCCCTACTAGGAGAGCCACAGGGACTCGCTGTCTATCAAAATGGAGTACGTATAAATGAACCTTTTGGTGACGTTACTCAATGGGATCTCATCCCAGAGACAGCTATTTCCCGAGCTGAAGTCATCTCTAGTAACCCAGTTTTTGGCCTGAATTCCCTTGGTGGAGCAATTGTGTTAGGCCTTAAAAACGGATTCGAGTTCAACGGAGTGCAGCTAGAAAGTTACGGTGGTTATTTTGAACGCGGCGGAGTGGAATTTCAATTTGGCCATAGTAGGGAGCATTATGCGATATATACCGCCATCGACCAACAACATGAAGCAGGTTGGCGAAATCGCTCCCCATCAGACATTAAGCGAGTTTACAACAATGTTGCGTTACGATTTGACAATTTAGATATAAGTTGGGACGTTACTTTCGCAGACACTGATCTAAACGGAAACGGTCTTGCCCCTGCCCAACTTCTGGAAGCAAACCGAAGAGCCGTGTTTACATGGCCTGACAATACGGACAACGATTTATATTCTACGGGCCTCAGCGCTAATTATTACGTGAACGACACTGTGTCCCTACAAGCAAATACCTATTTTCGTCGCCTAATCCGAACCACTTTAAATGGGGACGAAGTAGAAGCGGAAGCCTGCGAAATCGATGACGATCGCAATGAAGGTACTGTGAATGCGAATATCCGAGCAAGTGCGGATGTTGCGTCCGCAGCACCTCAAGCTGCTGCAACTTTCGCTGCTGCAGGCTTCGAAATCGACAACTTCGTTTGTGAGGAGGAGGAAGAAGACAATAAGATTGAAATGATACTCAATGCGGATGGTCAGCCCATCACATCATTTGCAAGCATATTTGCGGCTGCAAATACTAGTTCCACGATGACAAAGGGTTGGGGTGCCGGCCTTCAAACTACTATAGACGAAAGCTTATTCAGTCATGATAATAAATTTATTTTAGGTGCAAGTGCAGATTACGGTCTAACTAAATTTCATAATCAATCATATTTAGCCACCCTATCCTCGGATAGAACTTTCTTAGAAGCCGACCCTTTTACTGTACTTAACTTTGCCAAACTTGAATTAGAATTCGCAAATGATCCCGGTTCTGGCGACGGGTTAGACGATGTGGAGCAAGAATTTAGCGAGGTGGGGCCAACCCACCTCCAAGCGCACAACCGCTACTATGGTTTGTATGCTACCGATACGTTTTATGTAAATAATAGGCTGACCGTAACTTTAGGCACTAGATTTAATTTTGCGCATATCACAACGAGAGACGAATTTCGCACGAATTTCTCTGTCGCTAGACAAGGTAACCTTGATGGTTCACACGTCTTTCGACGAATTAACCCAAGCGCAGGATTTACATATAATATTCCAAAGAGAGATACTACTTTTTACGCTAACTGGGCTCAATCAAACCGGGCACCCTCTCCCGTAGAGCTTGCATGTGCTGACCCGGCGGTTCCTTGTCGCGTACCAAACGCATTCACCGCTGATCCACCGCTTGGTCAGGTCATTTCACAAGGGTTTGAGACGGGCTTACGAGGACATATCCATCAAGACAAACTCGCCGGCATTACTCCGTTGACCTGGAGTATCAACGGCTACAGTTTTGAAAACAAGAACGACATCATTTTCATAAGTGCAGGAGTTGGGCTTGGAACAGGATTTTTTAAAAACGTAGGTAAAACAAAAAGAATGGGATTCGATACAAGTCTATCCGGGAAAATAGCCGATATTAATTGGACCGCCAGTTATGCTTTTCTTGAGCCCACTTATGAAACAACTTTCCAGATAGCCTCCGCAAATCATCCACAAGCAATAAATAAGGAAATTACCGTTAATCCTGGAGATAATATTCCAGGAATCCCGCAACATAGTTTTAAAACGGGGGTTAATTACGAACCGTTAAAAAATCTGACAGTGGGACTCGACATGGTGTCTAAATCTGGGGTGTATTTGCGCGGTGATGAAGCAAATCTGTTAAAGCGCACTTCCGGACACACAACCTTTAATTTGCGTTCTAATTATAGCGTGAGTGATCATACAGATATTTACATAGCAGTTGATAATATTTTGGACACGAAATACGAAACCTTTGGACAACTTGGTGAAACCGGTAATGAGGTCCCGATATACGAATTGCCGGGCGGAATTATCGACCCAACTTTTCTATCCCCTGGTCAACCGTTTGCTGCTTTCGTCGGAGTAAAAATTAAACTGAATTAGCTGGGCTATCTAGCCGGAAGGGTTAGTACATTTATGGACGATACATTCG